>NZ_LXEN01000023.1 GCF_001654855.1 Proteus myxofaciens ATCC 19692 | reverse complement strand
ATTTTTTGTTTCTAATAACAATACTTAGTTGACTTTTTTCCATTGTGATTTTCTCTCTAAAAATTTTCTTTAAGCTAAAAATAGAAACATCACAAAAGAAGGAAAATCGCTGAATGACGATAGAAACTAAAGAAGAACGATTACAACAAATTTTACTTGCTCAACAAGATTCTTTAGATAATGAGGATCCTTTAGATAATGATGATCCTTTGTTAGATGACGTTAGTAGTGAAGAATTCGATGAAGATGGAACGGAAAAACAAGAAGATGATAAAGGTGGAAAAGATAATATGGCACAGGATATTGTTGTTAATTTTAAGCAGATAAAGTTATCACCAGATGAGTTAGATAACAGTGTAATTATTAATGAAAAAATAAAGTATGAGGTTGAAATAACAGGCACTGATTTACGCTTAGCTGAATGGAAAACAGGGCCTAAAGAAATACTTGTTTTACCTAATAAAAAAGATGTTTTTGTTTCAATTATAGATGATAACAAAACGGAAATTACATTAACGGGAAATCGAAGTGGTACGGCTTCATTAAATTTAATCTTAAAAGATGAAAATAATGAATATCCAACGTATAGCACGAATTTACAAATCAATGTTTCATCAGGCGAAATCATTTCAACAGGCTGTGCTGCTAGTAATTGTGCAGGCATTGATGATTTATTAACCATACGCTCAGAATCAATGCAATGGCCAAATCGATGGGAAGACGTTTCTAAATATTTTATTGTCCATTTACGTAATGAAGAAGGGCGAGATGTTCAATATAAAGAAGTTGAACTGATTTTGTTAACAGATAAAAGTAGGATCACAGTAGAGCCGATAATTTTAAAATCTGATGATGATATCGATGGTAAAACAAGAACGAATAAATATGGAATTGCAATATTCAAAGTAAGATTTCAAAATTCGATGATTGGAGAATTAGCGGTATTTCAGGCAAGAACAGTAGACCCTAATGATCCAGATGAATTTATTCTTTCTAAAGAATTCTATGTTGAAATTACTAATGAAAAATTAGCATCTCCTAAAATACCGGCTACATTAAATGGCGTTTTAAGCTATCAAGGTGATAATTATTGCATTAGTGCTAACCTTATTTTAGGACAGGAAATCAGTGAAAGTACTCAAGTCGGTTTTTATTTTAATGATGAGTTAAAAATGTTGCCTTGTACTGATCAATCTGCGATTTCAGTCAAATTAGATCAACATTTATTAAAAAACGGCATCCATTATATTTCATTCTTTACCGTTGATGTTTATGACAACGTTAAATTCTCTCCTAGAGAGCGTATTATTATTGATAATTCAGTCACAGGAGAGTGCGACAAAAAAATTAAGAATATTGTACCTAAACCTAATATTAGTGCGACCATACCGCAAATTTGCGACCGTTATTTTAATTCTATGAATATTCGATTACTTCCTACTATGTGTCTACAAGTCAAAAACCGTGTAGCACAGATGAATATTCAAAAGTTAATTATTATTTTCAATGGCTATTCTAAACATGACAGTAGTTCTAAACAGTTAGTTTATCGTTCAACGATGGAAATATATGCTGATGATATTCGTGTAAATACGCTATTAACTGATATTAAATCTAATGCTGAATTAGCTAATATTATCGAGTTCAAAGATCCTGTACTTAATAATATTCTTGCTGATGCATTACCAAATATTGAAGTTGGATTTTTGGGAATACAGGTTATGGTTTTTGAAACGAATGGTGATTGTTATCTATGCAGTGAAACGATGTATACCGTGTATTTACATTAATCGTGTTCTACTTAATTAATATTTCAATTTTGGGTAGAGAGCCACAATAACGTGGCTCTTACTTCTATATGGACTAACGTTTTAGTTTTTTTAAAGCATTGGTGATAGAAAGAATGGTAATAGAGCTAAAAATAAGTTGTATCCCAATCAATGCCATTACTAAGGTAATGGAATTTTCTGGGCCAAAAGCGAGCAAGAAGTAAGCAATAACAATATCTAGAATACCAACAAGAATATTAAACCATCCATAATAACTATCTTTTATTTGTTTGAAGCCAAGGCTTAAACGCAAGATCCCTGCAAATATAAATAAAAATCCTATAAGGAATGCGAGAGTTAATAAACCTTGTACAGGATCAGTGATAAAAATATAACCTAGTAAGAGATAAATAAAACCCGCTAATAGCGTAATGACCATCGACCAGCGTGAGGATATTTGACTATTAAAAGCTCCGATAATAGTCACAATCGCACTAGCGAAGAAAATAACCCCCAATATGATACTAACAGCAACACCTGAAGAAATAGGATTAATAATACAGATAATACCTGCAATAAATCCAAGAATGGCAACAACATTCATAAAAGTGCATTGTTTTTTCACTAATTTTTCAGTGAATTGAGACAAATTATTTTTATTAATATCTAACATAGTAACCTCTTTAGGACCTCTTTGTTTTTATACTTAATGCTTAAGCTAAATTATAGCAATATTTATCTATATGGTATGATTTCTTTAAATAAATAGATAATAAAATTAGAGTCAGGCTTTAGAGAGAAAGAATATATGAAATAGGAGTTAGAAGGAGTAAGGTGATATTGCAATCCGAAGATAAAATCAAATGATATGTGGAGGGTAATATGTCTGATATTGTGTATTTAAATCATCAGTTTGTACCTAAAGAGCAGGCTAAAATATCTGTTTTTGATCGTGGGTTTTTATTTGCTGATGCAGTATATGAAGTGACAGCCGTTATTCATGGAAAACTAATTGATTTTGATGGGCATTTCTCGCGCTTACAACGCTCATGTAAAGAATTAGAGATGCCTTTTTCTCTAACTAAGCAAGAATTAAAAGATGTACATTATCAACTTATTAAAAAAAACAAATTAGATGAAGGACTTATTTATTTACAAATAACTCGTGGTGTAGATTCATCTCGTTTTTTTAGCTTTCCTTCTTTATCGACGCCATTAACGGTAGTCGCCTTTGTACAACACTCGACTGTATTAGCGCATCCTAATGCCAAAAAGGGGATTTCAGTTATAGCGCTTGAAGATATTCGTTGGCAACGCTGTGATATTAAAACAGTAGGGTTATTAGCAGCTTGCCTTGCAAAGCACCAAGCTCAGCAACAAGGTGCTGATGATGCAATCTTAATTAAAGAAGGCTATATCACAGAGGGTAGCTCCAGTAATTTTTTTATTGTCAATCATGATAATGAAATTATTACACGGCCTCTTAGTCATAGTATTTTGCCAGGCATTACTCGACAAGCCATTATTCAATTAGCTAAAGAAGCACATTTAAAAGTAATAGAGCGATTATTTACACTTGAAGAGACAAAAAACGCAAAAGAAGCATTTATTAGCTCAGCAACAACATTAATTTGGCCTGTTATTTCGATAGATGAACATCCTATTAATCAAGGTATTGTTGGCCCATTATCGCAACGTTTAAGAGAAATATATCTTGAGAAAGCATTAAGTTAAAAAGAATTAAAAATAAATAGTAAGAAAAGAGATTAACATTATCGCACTGCCTTAAGATTTTTATGAATAAAAAGTCAGTGCGATATATTTTATTGACTGTTGTTAATTATGATGTTCGATGATCATCACTGCGGTTGTATCTGCTTCTAAAGCACGTAATACATGTGTCACATCACCGGGATAACAAATATAATCACCTGGATGTAATTCCTGTTGATCTTCAATAGTACCAACCATAGCACTGCCACTAATAATAATTATATGCTCAGTTACATTTTTACTATGTGGTTCTGAAACGCGATCTTTGCCAGGTTGTGCAATCAGTGTATAAATATCTCGTTTGGCGCCATTAGGGCAAGAAGAAAGTAAAAATGCATGGTAATACGCTTTTTCTGCACTTATTTTAAAGCCATCTCCTTTACGAATAACTTTGACCTCAGATTTTGGGGATGAAATAAGCTGAGAAAAAGGAATATTTAATGCTACACAAATTGCCCATAGTGTTTCAATACTCGGGTTTCCTTGTCCTGATTCTAGTTGAGATAGCGTTGATTTAGCGATACCTGCTCGTCTTGCTATTTCTGCAAGTGATAAGCCTGCTTTTTTTCTCTCTCTTGCTAGTGCTTTAGAAATAATATCAATAGGTGCACAAGGCGATGACATCATAGTTTCCTTTAAAAATCATCTTGCAAAAAAATTCATCGTTCAACATAATGAACACATCGTTCAATATAAAATACTTTATTCTATGCAAATTAAAAGCTGTCTTGATAATAACGTACTTAGAGATATTCTGCTTGTTTCATTAGCTGATGGTATTGTTGGTATTTCTTATGGAGCCTTAGCACATACACAAGGTTTTGATTTTTGGGTACCGCTTGCGCTTTCTATCTTTGTATTAGCAGGAGCATCAGAATTTTTATTTATAGGTGTTGTTGCGATGGGAGGAAGTGCAATTTATGCAGCCTTAGCTGGGCTTATGGTTAATGCGAGACATATTCCTTTTAGTTTAGCTGTAAAAGATTTACCCGGTAAAGGACTTAAATCTTTACTTGGTTTTCATATATTAAATGATGAAAGTGTTGTTTTTGGGCTTTCTCAAAAAACAACAGAACAAAATAAATTAGCATTTTGGATCTGTGGATTAGGAATATTTCTTGTCTGGCCTTTAGGTACAATGATTGGTGTTTATCTAGGCTCATTTATTATTGATATTAAAACATTAGGTCTGGATGCGATGTTTCCTGCGGTTATTCTGGCTTTAAGTTTACCGGCTTTAAAAAATAAGCTAACACGTACAGCCGCTATAATTGGTAGCTTAATTGCACTGGCGACTACACTCTTTTTGCCTGTTGGTTTACCCGTATTGCTGTCTTTATTTGGTGTGTTATTTGTTGTGAGGAGAATGTGATGTCAACAATTTCGATTATTACAGGGATTTTTATTCTTGCAGCGGGAACTTATGCAATGCGAATTTCAGGGCTGTTATTAGGGAATAAAACAGAAATATCGACACGTGTAAAAGAAATCTTTTCTTTATCAGCTATTGTTATCCTATTTTCTGTTGCTATGACATCAACTTTTTTTGATGGAAATCAACTCGCCGATATATCAAAAATTATTGGTGTTGGTGTGGCTGGTATTCTTACTTGGCAAAAGAAACCCTTTATTCTTATTGTATTAAGTGCAGCAGTAGTCACTGCCGGATTACGTTGGTTAATTCAACTTTGGTCTTAATTACAAAAAGATTTAAGATAACGAGATAAGTATAAAATCTATAAATAAAAAAGGAGGCATGCCTCCTTAATATAATTACATATCAGCTAATTTACTCATTATCATAAGATTTTATTTCTAATGGTAAATTAACAATAAAACCAATACCTTTATTATCAATTCCTTCTGTTAGGGTAATTGTGGCTTGTATTTTATTTGCTAAATTGTGTGCTATTGATAATCCCAAACCACTGCCAACTTCTGTTGAGCCAGGTACACGATAAAACCGTGAAAATAGGGCGCTAACATGCTCTTTAGCAACACCAGGGCCATTATCTCTTACGATGATATTAATATTTTTAGCTTGGTTTTCTTCAATCGTAATTTCAACTTGGCTACCTTTAGGGCAATATTTTATCGCATTATCAAGAAGATTATTAAAAATAGATAATAGCGCCTGTTTATCTGTTTTTATTTCTAAGTTATTACCTTCATTTAATGATAATTCAATATTTTTGGTAATCGCATAGGGAACATGTTGAGCAATGGCGCTACCTATCACATTATAAATATCGAGTGTTTCAATTTTAAGTGGAAAATCATCACTTTCTAATCTAGCCAAATCAATAAGTTGATGTGAAAGAGCAGCAGCTCTATCAAGAGATTGCTTCATATCTTCAATAATTTCTTCTTTTTCTTGGCAATTATCAACTAAAGAGAGTAAATGTAATTGAGCAATAACGGCAGCAATTGGGGTTCTTAATTCATGTGCAGCATCTGCCATGAATTGTTTTTCTCGAACATTAGCTGCATCAATTCTAGCCATTAATTGGTTAAGTTCTTTAAATATAGGGCGTATTTCTTTAAATTGTTGGCCAACATTAATAGGCTTTAAATTACGAGGTTTGCGATTAGAAATAAGTTCGGCAGCTTGTCTTAAAGGACGTAAACTAAAATAGGCTGTAATTAAAATAGCCAGAATAACTGTTGCAAGAATAAACAAAAAGGGAACAAAAGTCCCTTCTACTGGATTACCTATCACATGGCCTCTATCTTCAACTGATTCACCAATAAATACCTTAATTTTATGCTTACTTCCCCAACTATAAGAAAGAAACCACTTTTCACCTGCTACAGATATTTTTTCAGAAGCAAGAGAAAGAACTTGTGTGGGAATAGGTAATTCAGGCCTATTAGTATAAATTAGCGTGTTATCTTCATTTAATACGATAAACCAAGGTAAATATTGAAGTGAATCATCTTCACCGTTTAACATGGTATCGGTATACATACTTTGCAGGTTATGGGCAACCGCTTTTACTATTTCAGGTTGGTCTGCTACGATTTCTAGAGTATTAGCAAACCCTTCAGCAATAATTTCTTGTTGTTGATTATAGACTTCATCAAAGTCAGGCATATAATCAAATTCTATCCATGCTAACCAAACGCCCCATAGCATAATGATAGAGATAATCTGAAGTGCAATTGTGTAAATAAAGAAAGAACGGATCTTCATTAATTAGCTTCTTTTTTTAATAGATATCCAACACCACGAACTGTAATTATGCGCTCTTTGCCTATTTTTCTACGTAAATTATGCATATGTACTTCAAGAGAATTACTTTCTATTTTGTCATCTAATCCAAATAGGCGCTGTTCTAATTCTGATTTGCGCACAACATTATCTGTATTTCGCATGAGTTCATATAATAATTGATACTCTTTTCCTGATAATAAAAGAAGTTCATCATTTAATGTCACTTGATGATTAGCTGGATTAAGTTGCAAATCACCAATTGACCATATTTGTGAAGAGAATCCTGCCATTCTGCGACTCACCGCTTTAACTCTAGAAATAAGCTCAGGCATGGCAAAAGGTTTTGGTAAAAAATCATCAGCACCTGAATCTAATGATTGGACTAGATTATCCATTTGAGTCCGTGCCGTTAAAATAATGATTGGAATTTTTTCTCCCGATTTTCTTAAGGCAATAAGTTCGTCTTGTCCATCACCATCGGGTAATCCTAAATCTAATAACATTAAGTCAAAAGGGCGCTGACTTAATTGATTTCTTGCATCTGTAAGTAATCTAACCCAACATGGCTGAAAACCTGCGATTTCAAGACCACGGCAAAGTGCTTTACCTAGTTGTAAATCATCTTCAACCAATAAAATATTCATAATAATACCTATCCGAATTAACTTTAAGAAAGTATAAAAGCCAAATAAAAATTGAGCAATCTAATACGATATAAACTTAGGTTTGATTAATGAATTCTTAATCTAAGGTAAATTTTTATTTTATTAATAAATTTATAGATTAAAATAAAATCAAGACGATAAAATATGTAAATTATTTATATCTAACAATTGGATAGGATTATAAAAGATGAAAGGCTAATTAAATTTACCTTAATTAGTGCTTTCTGCTTTATCTTAAAAATTTTTTGAGATTTAATTAACTTTCTAGAAAATGAATTAAAATTAATATGTTACAAATTTTGTCAGGATGATGGGATGATAATAGTACTAGTTTTATTAATAGTGAAATTTTCTCTTAGAAAGCAATCGTTTTATCCGTAGATTTATTGGAAGTGTTTCATCTTGTTTTTTTATTATAAATATATAACTGTTCTATTCTATATTCGCTATATTATTATTTATGATAAATTAAAGTAATCTTAATTATTTTATCTTTTGGATATAACAATAAATGGAAATGAATAAAATCTTTAGTGACGAACAATCATTACTCTGCGTCAAAAATATTCTCTCCTCTCAGCGAGTATTATACTAGCTAGTCATCATTTTTGCTCTGAGATTATGTCTTTTTTATTTTTTCTAGTAAATTAACATTGCTGTTAGTCAACCGAGTAAAATCTTATTAATATTTTATTTTAGGTTAATTTTAAGGCTATATAATTCATTGATATTAATCTAAAAAAATAAATACTCGCCATCACACATAATGTAAAGCTATTTCTCGCGTAAGATTGTTTAATACATTGGTGTAGATATTTATATCAAAAATAGGTAACGTAATTAAGATAGACAAAAAATTATTTTAAAATCTTGCAAAAGATAATATAAAAATAAGGTATTTGTTTAAACGCTTATTAATAGCAGGAGGCTTTGTATGAGTTTACTTTTTTCTTCAAAAAAATTAGGCCCTCATCAATTAGATAATCGAATTATCGTCGCACCGATGTGCCAATATTCTGCACAAGATGGCTACCCAACGTCATGGCATACTATGCATTATGGGCAGCTAGCTTTATCAGGTGCTTCGTTAGTTATTATTGAAGCAACAGCAGTAGAGCCTAAAGGAAGAATTAGTTATAAAGATTTAGGTCTTTGGTCTGATAAACATGCTAGTGAATTAAAAAATTTAGTGGAAAATATCAAACAATATTCATCGGCTAAAATAGGTATTCAACTAGCTCATGCTGGCCGTAAAGCATCTACTGATTTGCCTTGGAAAGGGGGGAATTCATTAGCACCTAATGATCCTAATGGTTGGCAAAGCGTTGCACCCTCTGCTCTTGCTTTTGGTGAAAATCATGAGCCAACGGCATTAACTATTGATGAAATTGAAAATATTAAAGATGCATTTGTGCAAGCGGCTAAAAGAGCGGAATCAGCAGGAATAGATGTTATTGAAATTCATTCTGCTCATGGGTATTTATTGCATGAATTCCTATCTCCATTATCAAATCATAGAACTGATCTGTATGGTGGTAATTTCAACAACCGCAGTCGGTTATTATTTGAAGTTTTTACTGCGGTAAAAAGCGCTGTTTCTGATAATGTGTGTGTTGGGGTACGTATTTCAGCAACAGATTGGGTTCAAGGTGGTTGGGACTTAGACAGTTCTATTGCTTTAACGCAACATCTTGAAGAATTAGGCTGTGATTATATTCATGTTTCTTCTGGTGGATTATCAGATAAGCAAGAAATTACTATAGGACCTAATTATCAAGTGCCTTTTGCTCAAGCAATTTATAATGAAACGCAGCTTCCTGTTATTGCTGTCGGACTGATTACAGAGCCTGAACAAGCAGAAGCTATTTTATTAACAGAGCAAGCTGATTTTATCGCACTGGGTCGTGGCCTACTTTATGATCCTCGTTGGCCTTGGCATGCAGCGGCAAAATTAAAACAGACAATAAAAGTAGCACCGCAATATTTACGTTGTGCACCGCATGGTAGCAAGGATTTCTTTAAATAATTATTTTATACCACTGATTACTTAATCTTTTTTTAGGTTGTCGGTGGTGTTTTCTTTTTTTACAATATTTCAGGTAAAATAGATTAATTAAGAAATAACACAATAGATAACATGAAACGAATACCTTTATTACAGCAGCCTAGGATTGCTTAAGGCGATGTGTTTTGGAATGCGAACACATCATCAGAGAATAAGCATTCTTTGATGACTCATTAATAGATAGCGAGTCATATCATGAAACAGAAACATTGGTCACATGTAGAATATCTCCATGAGACAGTAAAAAATAAGAATATTATTATTAAAGGGCAACACAGCTATTATAGTGATTGCTGGGATAATGGGTTTGAAGCATCCGTTGTTCGTTATCTT
>NZ_LXEN01000022.1 GCF_001654855.1 Proteus myxofaciens ATCC 19692 | reverse complement strand
TATGGTGATGAAATTAGCCTTCAATGGGAGCCTCTTTGGGAAATAGATAAGCTCTACATTGGCGATTATGTCTGTATTGGTGCAGAAGCCGTTATTTTAATGGGAGGCAATCATACTCATCGTATGGATTGGTTCTCCTTATATCCTTTTATGGACAATATTGAAGATGCCTATGTTGGTAAAGGGGATACGCATATTCATGATGGCGCATGGATAGGAATGCGTGCAATGATAATGCCGGGTGTCACAATTGGTGAAGGTGCTATTATTGCTACAAATAGTGTCGTTTCTAAAGATGTAGAGCCTTATAGCATTGTTGGTGGTATTCCAGCAAAACATCTTAAATATCGCTTTGAGCCCCATGTAATTGAGCAACTTTTATCTCTAAAAATATATGAGTGGTCGGCAAAAAAATTTGAAACATTAAGACCTTTACTATGCCAATCTTCAATTTCACTTTTACTAAAAGCGGAATCTGAATATACAGAATAAAAAATTAAAGCCTCTAATTTAAAAACTAGAGGCTCTTTTTTTATATGTTCATTTTAAAAAATTCAGGTTGTTATTCATATTATATCTTTACACTGATCATTAATTCTAAAGTACTTATACATACCGTTCAGTTATCCACATTTACTGTGGATAACTCTTGGCTTAGATGTGAGTAATGGTATAACTAATTGATTTTGTTTTAATTATTTTGTTGATTGAAAAGTAGGCATCTTATTTAAAATCTTATCTCTATCATCTTTTAATTGGGTCAGAAAAGAGTAGAAAGCCTTTATAAAGACATATTATTAAAATAGAGGCGTTGGTTTTCCATTGTCATCTACGGCGACAAAATTAAATTGCCCATGAATAACTTCTTCTCTTCCTTCTGCATACATCTCTTCAAGAAAAACAGATACATTTACAGTTAAGCTTGTTCTGCCAACTCGAACAACTTTACCAACGAGTTCAATAATAGTACCTGAAGGAATTGGATGATTAAAATTAATCTTTTCAGTTGATACGGTAACTAAACGCTTACGACTAAAACGTGTCGCTGTAATAAATGAAACTTCATCCATCCACGCTAATGCGGTGCCACCAAATAATGTTGAATGATGATTAGTCGTTGTTGGAAATATGACTTTAGAGACACAGGTTATTGAGTTTTTAATCTTATCTTGTAGCTCAGAAGGTAAATCTAGAATAGACATGATAACAACGCCTTAATTTTGATACTGTAGGGTTAACAATATGATAGCAAAAATGCAATAGGAACTTTTATCGTTAAAATGTAATTTCACCTTTTAAGAATAAATTAGCTTCACCTGTGAGTAAGATACGTTTATCTACTAGCTCACACGCTATAATACCGCCTCTTGATGAAACTTGTCTGGCATAGAGTTTTGTTTTATTTAATTTTGTAGACCAAATTGGTGTTAATACACAGTGAGAAGTGCCTGTGACGGGATCTTCATTAACCCCTTTTTTAGGGGCAAAAAAGCGTGAAATGTAATCAAAAGGGGATTGACCTTTTGCAGTAAGGATGACGCCAGGTAAGGGTAGCTCAGCTATTTTAAGAAAGTTAGGCTGATAATTAATTACTATTTCAGGCTCAGATAAAAAGCAGATATATCTATCATGTGATTGCCAAACTTCTTCTATGGATATATCTAAATCACATTCTAATTGTTTTTTTATTTGTTGATTTATTGTCGAAGGTACTTGAGGAAAATTAAGTGTGAAGCTATCTCCATGAGATGAAACAGTCAGCTCACCAGAAAGCGATTGAAATCTAAATATATCGTCAGAACTGTGTTTTATCACTTTTAATACATAGGCAGTAGCAAGTGTCGCATGTCCACATAAAGGAACTTCTATTTTAGGTGTAAACCAGCGAATATGGTTTTTTACAAGAAAGGCAGTTTCAGGTAAGCCAATTTCGTTAGCGAGTTTTAGGAGTATCTCATCAGCAAGCCAGTTATCTAACATAATAACGGCTGCGGGGTTCCCTGAGAATGGTGATGCTGAAAAAGCATTAATATAATAGATAGGGAGTGTCGTCATAGGGTTATTATCCAGTAATACGGATTGTTAATAATTTTATAATATTAAGAGTTATATCTCTTTATTGATATTTTATAAAGAAAAAAGCCATACCTAATAAAAGATATGGCTTAGAGAATAGGAAAAATTGTTACTTATTACGCTTTAGCTACGTTCTCTTTATCGTCAGCGCTTTTTAATAGCTTACGCACTGGAATAATAAGTGTTGCCAGAACAACAGCACAGATAACCAGAGCAATAGAAACGTGAGAGAAGAAATCGGGCATAACATCCAGTTTATCAGGGCGAATATTACCTCCCATTAGACCAGCAGCTAAATTACCTAATGCACTTGCACAGAACCATAATCCCATAACCTGACCACGCATTTTGGCAGGTGCTAAAATAGTCATTGTGGCAAGTCCAATAGGGCTTAAACATAATTCACCCAATGTTAGTAATAAGATACTGGAAATTAACCACATTGGTGATACACCTGAACCAGTTGCGATAACGCTTTCAGATGCATACATCATGACAGTAAAGCCACCAGCAGCAAATAAAATACCAATGACGAATTTACTGATACTACTTAAATTCATATTTTTGCGAGCAAGCATTGGCCATAACCAGCTAAATACAGGTGCAAGAATAATAATAAATAATGCATTAACAGACTGGAACCAAACCGCTGGAATTTCAAAACCCATAAAGTTTAAATTCGTATAGTCATTAGCAAATAAGTTAAATGAAGTTGGTTTTTGTTCAAATGCTGACCAGAATAATGCAGCTGAAACCAGCAGTAAGAAACAGACAAATAAGCGTGAACGATCGCTACTACTTAATCCTGCGAATAGGAATAAATAGATAAAATACGCGATAACACAGCCAGAAATGACATAAACCATAAAGTTAGCAACAGCAACAGGACTAAATGGAATAACACCAGAAATAATCAGTGCAACAATCGCAATTAGTAATACTGAAATAGCTGAAATCCATTTACCCACATTACGGCGAACAACAGTAGGGCGATCCCAACTTGAATCTAAACCGACTTCTTTATCAAAACGACGCATTGTAGGAACGGCATAAAAGCGGAAAATCAGTAATGCAACTAACATTCCGATACCACCAATACCAAATCCCCAGTGCCAACCATAATCACGCACTAAGAAACCTGTGATTAAAGGTGCAATAAAGGAACCCATATTAATCCCCATATAGAATAGGGAGAAACCACCATCACGGCGTGTATCGTCTTTCTTATATAACGTACCAACCATTACAGTGACACAGGTTTTAAATAACCCAGTACCTAGTACGATAAGTAATAAACCAATAAAGAATAGATTTTGTGACCAAAACGCAGAAAGTGCGATAGAAAGGTGACCTAATGCAATAAAGATAGAGCCATACCAAACCGCTAAGCGTTGTCCTAGCCAGTTATCTGCAAGCCAGCCACCAGGTAGCGATGTTAAATAAACACCACCTGCGAAAATACCCACAATGGCAGAAGCTTGCTCTCGAGGGATATTCATACCACCATCATAAACAGTAGCCGCCATAAATAGGATTAATAATGGGCGAATACCATAAAATGAGAAACGTTCCCACATTTCTGTGAAGAAGAGAGAACTTAATGGATATGGATGGCCAAAAAAGGTTCGACTTGATTTTGAGTGAGTAGGTTGCATCTTAAATTCCCAAAAAAACCTCAACAGGTTGTTTGCAAGTAAAAACAAAATATCAGCAGAGCGTTAAAAATAAAAAATGTTTCATTTCGTTATCAATAACCAATGCATTTAATTAATATATTTTTAACATACTTTTTTACAACTTTAGTGACTAAAAGCATGTTTAATACTTTATAAAACATTTTTTAGTTAAAAAGTCGATAAAAATCTCATTTTGTAATAGTTTGCCTTGCTATTTTTTCAAATTATATAACAAGAAAAGTTAAGATGAAGTAACAGAGGGGATGAAAATTTTTTAATAAAAAACAATAGATTAAAAAATAATAAATAAAAAAAATAACAATTAAGCATTTAAAAGTAAAAATATAATTAATGGCTAATAAAAAACGATTAACTAATCTTATTTATGCATTTTATGTCGATTTTTTTTGTGGAGTTCTAAAACTTATCCATGAGTAAATAAAATTAAAAAAGACAACAGCCGCGGTGAAATAAAATACAGCTCTAAATCCATAAGTTGCTGCAACAAAAGAACCCATTAACGGTCCTGTAACATTACCTACATCTCTTAATGCTTGGTTATAACTGAAAACGCGACCTGCGACAGCAGGGGTAATGTTATACAGAATAAGTGTCTGTACCGCAGGTAACATTGCAGCATTAACTGCTCCTAGTAAAAATCTTAAGGCACCCAATTCCCAATAACTACTGACAAAAGCCATTGGAATAAGCATAAAAATAGAAAGTCCTAGTGTAAAAATAAGCACTTTATCAGGACCTATTTTATCGCCTAATTTACCAAAACGTGGTGCACTAATAAGCGCAGCAATACCAGGTACAGAGGCAATTACACCACTAATAAAAGCAAGGTTGCTAACAGAGCCCGTTAAATCTCGAATATAGAGCGTTAAGATAGGATTAACAGAGCCTGTGGCAATTTGAATGATCATCGTCGTGAAAAATAAACAAACAACAAGACGTTTATTTTTCAGTGATAAAAAGACTTGTTTTGTTGTGAGGGAATCTTTTTTTGAAATAGGGGTGAAATTTTCACTAACAAAAAAGAGTGTGACGAGAAAACAAATAAATAATACGGCTGAGGTAATAAAAAATACAGGGCGTAAACCATAAAGATCAGCAAGCATACCGCCAATTAATGGTCCGATTAATGCGCCACTTACAGCACCTGTTGAAAGTGTTCCTAATGCCCAACCACTTTTTTTAACAGGTACCTGCGTTGCAATTAATGCATTAGCATTAGGAACAAAGCCACCTAATAAGCCCAGCAAGGCTCGTAAAATAAGTAATTGCCATATTGTTTGAGCGAAACCCGTTAATGCTATTACAATAGCCATACCTAAGGCTGAGCGTAATAACATTAATTTTCTACCTTTTCTATCGGATAATTTTCCCCAAAAAGGGGCCGCTATAGCGGAAAAAAGAAAGGTGATACTAAAGGCGACACCGGTCCAAAGATTCAATTCACTATGATCGGTAACACCAAGCTCTTCTACATATAAAGGTAGAAAAGGCATAATTAAGCTAAAGCCAGCGCCCGTTAAAAAGCAACCAAACCAGACAATATACAGGTTTCGTTTCCAAGAATTATTGCGGGGCTTTAGATTCATGTGACTCCTTTAGCCAATAAAACATAGAGTAAACTAAAGACACAGACAGAAAATAACAGTATTTATGTTGCTATCATGGCAACGTAAATTTTTCTTTTTTAAAGAAGAATGCCACGATATAGAAATAAGACATTCAGCCTTGTAATTATCATGTGTCATTGCAGAGAATGTTTCTAGGTATTTTAATCTTATTTTTTTCTGTGAAATATATAGGCTGGTGGTTATTTTTTATGAAAACAACCACCTTGACGAATTAATGTACTTTGTTTATTTCAGTATATAAAGAGGCTTCGCCTTGTGGTCGCGTTTTAAACCGACGGTGTAACCACATATATTGATCTGGTGCCCGCAATATTTCCTGTTCAATGATTCTATTCATTGCTATTGCAGTATGTTCTTCATTATCTAATGGTAAATCAGTTACTGCTGGAGAAATAATAAGTTCATATCCTTTAGCCTCAGGTAAGCGTTTAGGTGTAAACGGAATTAAGGCTGGATTACTCATTTTTCCAAGAATATAAGTTCCTGTTGTTGTTGCGACTTTATCTACAGAAAATAAAGGAACAAAAACACTTTTACGAGGACCGTAATCATGATCAGGTGCATACCAAAGTATTTCACCTTGTTTTAAATTACGGATCATCCCTTTAAGATCTTTTCTATCTAGCATGTATTTATTTGAACGCAAACGACCCCAAGTTTGTAACCAATCCATAACCGGATTATCGTTAGGGCGATAAACACCAATTCCTGGATTTAACATACCAAAAATACGCGCACCTAATTCTAAAGTGAGAAAATGAATACCGACAACGATGATCCCTTGGCCAGTTTTTTGAATAGCTTGAATGTGTTCTCTACCGCTGACTTTAAACCAACGTTTTACTCGCCAATCAGGCCAAAACCATGCCATACCTGTTTCAAATAATCCCATGCCTACTGATTCAAAATTTTTATTTAATAAGGCTTCTTTTTCACTTTTGGGCATATTTGGAAAGCAGAGTTCTATATTGCGCTGTGCTATTTGTAGACGTTTTTTTAAGAAAACTTTAGATAATCGGCCAAGTCGGGTACCTAACCAATAAATAATGGGATAGGGAAGTAGAACTAGAATATAGAGTAATCCAATCCCAAACCAAGTTAGCCAATATTTAGGCTGTAAAAATGATGCTTTAAATGGAGGTGACTTTATCATAAGCCTATCTATTTACTCTTTTTCCAATGAATATTCTTTATTGTGACACTTTTTGGTGAAAATCAGAAATTTTGCCATCAATTAGGTGCAATAATATTTATTCCTTGTAATGCAGTGACTAATTCAGCAATATTTTTAGCTTTCATCTTATCCATTACTTTTGCACGATGTACTTCAACAGTACGTATTGATACACAAGCAACTTCTGCTATTTCGCGATTCATTAATCCTTGTATAACATAATAGGCAATGTGTTTTTCACGAGGTGTGAGAGAAGCATAACGGCTACGAATTTCATGCGCTTCAAAACGGCGTTGTGTCTCAATTAATGCGGTTTCTAGCGCGCTAAGAAGGGCATGACTTTCGATGGGCTTTTGTAAAAAATCAACCGCGCCATTTTTAATTTCTTCAACAGCCATAGGAATATCACCATGGCCTGTTAAAAAAATAACCGCCAATGTACTGTGGTTTTCAATAAGATATTGGTGGACTTGTTTACCATCAAATTTGGGCATTCTCATGTCTAATAATACAACGCCAGGTTGATAGAGATGGGTATTCTTAATAAAAATCTGGCTATCATTCCAAATATGAGCGCAATATCCAAGGCTTTCTAAAAGAAACTGGCAAGATTCTGTGACAGCGATATCGTCATCTACCAGGTGAATTGTTGGCATTTTTACTCCGTTATTTATTTTTTTTTGGAAAAATGAGTGTAATTTTTAAGCCTTTTTTATTTTTTTCATTTTGCTGATTTTCAATACGTATATCGGCAT
Source organism: Proteus myxofaciens ATCC 19692 (assembly GCF_001654855.1). GTDB lineage: Bacteria > Pseudomonadota > Gammaproteobacteria > Enterobacterales > Enterobacteriaceae > Proteus > Proteus myxofaciens. Next base: position 1,656 of record NZ_LXEN01000022.1, on the reverse strand, counting down.
TCTGAGAAAGTAATAAACGCTGGCAAATCACCAAACCTAAACCAAGCCCTTCTATTTTTGTAGTCTGAAATGGCGAAAAAGGTTGCTCAAGTTGCGTATTGCTCATTCCACCTGCATCATCTTCAATGATAATTAGTAATCTTTCAGGTGCTTTGTGGGTGCTTATTTTTAGTTCACTCGCACCAGCTTGTAAGCTATTAGTCATTATATTGGATAATATTTGTTCTAATAATGTCTCTGGCAACCATAGCGTATCATCTTTATTTATGTCCGTTTTTAACGAAACTTGTGGATATTTTTCTACAACGCCTAATAAAGACCAAATATGTTGGATACATTGTGCAATATTTTGTTCGCTTAGTGTGATGCTATCGCTATTAGGTGTTTGTTTTCCAACCCATAAGCGTAAATTCCTAATAATATCAGCACCACGTTGTGCTTGCTTGTCTATTTGTTGTAATGCAGGAAGTAGTGGGTGGGTTTTATTCTCTTTTTGTAACCGAATTAGACTACCTTGTGCATAACTTTTTATTGCACAAAGGGGTTGATTAAGCTCATGGGCAAAGCCAGAAGCCATTTCACCGAGCATATTTAAACGTTGAGCTTGTTCTAACGCGTCTTTTTGTTGATGCAAATGACGATGAGCCTGTTCTAATTGCAAACTACGTCGCCTGACTAAATAGCTTATCCATACTTGGTTTAAAATAAGGAAAAGAATAATACAAAAAGAAAGAATAATGATAAATCGATGTTGAATAGCCCAGCTTTTGACATCTTGCCAAAACTCTCGTTGTCTAGGATGTTGATTAACATCTTTAAGTAATGCCTCAACTTGTGCATGTGAAGCAGGTGCTCCCCATTTCATCGGATTATTATCATCGGTTAATAGAATGCGAGTTACTTTATCAACCAGCTGATCGGGTACTGTATCTAAAGCCGCAAATGACCAGTTAGGATATAACGGCGTACTGGTTAAGCAAGGAGCCTGAGATTGGTGTGTGATGATGGGTCGATAATCACTTTTGCTAATAAGTCCTTCATTATCCATATTCTCAAGTAAACAAACAGGCACAATTGCGGCATTGATATCCCCATCACGTAATAAATAAAGCAATGCATCAGCAGGAAATCCAGTAAAGCGCAAAGTAAAATCTTTATCAGGCACAATGCCTTCTTGTTGTAGTGCTTTGTAGCCTAAAAGATAACCTCCAAAAGCATCAGGTGCGACAGCGCCAACGTGTTTACCAATAAGCTCATTTGGCAAAATTATAGGACTGTCTTTACGTACTAAAATGACACTACCTATCACATTTCTAGTGGTGTTGTCGGGTTCATAACTTGAGCGCAATGAGAGTAACCAGCGCAATGCATAGGCGCTATCAAGTTGAATAAATTGAGCAGGGTTAGTGAGAAGAAAATCGATACTTTTATCTGCAACTGATTGTTTCATCTCAGATAAATCAAGTGGTTTTAATACAAATTTCTCGGTTGGTAATTGTGTATTTAGCGTGTCGATGAGTGTGTGCCAATGCCGTTGTGTTGCTGCATCACCACGTAAAGCCAATACACCAATTGTCCACTCTTTTGCTACACCGTAGAAAGATAGCGTAAGCGTGAAGAGAAACAACCATAAGTGAATAGCAAATTTTTGCCTAA
>NZ_LXEN01000021.1 GCF_001654855.1 Proteus myxofaciens ATCC 19692 | reverse complement strand
TTAGGGATCCTGACTGCTGGCGCATCAATCATGCCTTTGGCAGAAGCAGGCATTAAATTGTCACCAGAGCGTCGCGAAGGCGCTGAAGATAAACGTTATGGCATGCTAATTGATTTACGTCGTTGTGTGGGGTGTCAATCTTGCACTGTGAGCTGCGCTATCGAAAATCAAACACCCCAAGGTCAATTTAGGACGACAGTAAACCAATATCAAGTCGCTATCAAGGGGCAGGATGAGATAACTAACGTCTTATTACCAAGATTATGCAATCACTGTGATGAACCGCCTTGTGTGCCTGTTTGTCCTGTTCAAGCAACTTTTCAACGCAAAGATGGCATTGTTGTCATTGATAATGAACGTTGCGTGGGATGTGCTTATTGTGTGCAAGCTTGCCCTTATGATGCGCGTTTTATTAATCATTCAACACAAACAGCAGATAAATGTACGTTCTGTGCTCATCGCTTAGAGGCGGGGCTACTTCCTGCTTGTGTTGAATCTTGTGTCGGTGGTGCTCGTATTATTGGTGATATGAAAGATCCAAATAGCACGATTAGTAAGATGATACGGACTTATGAAAAAGAGCTAAAAGTCTTAAAACCAGAAAGTGGCACAGTACCTCATGTATTTTATCTTGGGTTAGATGATGCGTTTGTACAACCTTTATTAGGCCAGGGGCAACCCGCATTATGGCAGGAGGCGCATATATGATGATGCCAATTTCTCAAATTCAAGAAGTTATCGCAATTCCTCAAGAATATTTTTGGTTACCTTGGGCTGTTCAATATTTCTTTTTTATTGGTATTGCTTGCGGTGCAACATTATTCGCTTGCTTACAATGCTGGAAAGGTAACTCAGGCAATCATCGTTTAGAAGCAGTTGCGGTGTTTATTGCAGTCACGGCAGGTATTACTGCACCTTTAGCACTTACTGCTGATTTACATCAAACTGCACGAGTTTGGCATTTTTATGCCTACCCAACACCATGGTCTTGGATGGCATGGGGTTCATTATTACTCCCTTTATTTTCTGTATTTAGCCTCACTTACTTTCTTGCCATTATTGTTCGCTTAATTTGGAAACGTGAATATAAATTGACGCGCTGGATTGCATTAGCTTGTTCATTAACTGCTATTGGATTATTGCTTTATACGGGGCGTGAGGCCTCTATTTTAAAAGCAAGGCCTGTTTTATATACCTATTGGTTACCTATCTTATTATTTTTTAGCGCAATGCAAGTTGTACCTACATTACTTGCTTTGGGCACTCGTCGTGAACCTGTTCATCAACGTGAGTTATCAATGTGGTTTGTGAGTTCACTTATTCTATTAGCTGTATGTATGGGGTTTTGGATTACAGGTAACACCCTATCAGGTGAGGCGATTAGACAACAATTAGTAATGGGGAGTCTAGGCTGGTGGAGTGCGATAGGTGTGGCGATTTTATGGTGTATCAGTATGGCGATGGGAATATTAATGGCGAAACAGGCACGCTCAGTGGCATTCATTACTGCAATGGCGTTTATTTCGATGGGACTTGCTTGGGTATTGCGTTGGTTAATGTTAATGGGCAGTCAATATATTCCGAAATATAACATTATTACAAATCCTTATGAATTTACATTAGGCAATGATGGATTAATGGCTATTGTCGGGACTTTTGCTCTGTGGATAGCTTTAACTATTTTATTAAGAGAAAGCGTTCGTTGGGTCGTTAGGAGAGTGCAACATGGCTAAGTTTACAAGACGTCAATGGCTTAAAGGTGGGTTAGTTATTGGTGGTATTGCAGTATTTGCGACAAGTTATCGTGATGTGGCTAAACGCGCTGTAGATGGCCTTCTTGATGGCTCATCAGGTAAAGTCACATTAGATAGAATTAATGGGAATTCGCTGTTACCTGAAGGCAAAGTTACTAAAAATACAACTTGGCAACCCAATACAGAGCAAGCAGTTTGTATGACACAATGTTTTGGATGCTGGACACAATGTGGTGTTCGTGCTCGTGTTGATCGAGCGAATAATAAAGTATTGCGCATTGCAGGTAATCCTTATCATCCTTTATCTCACGATCATCATTTTGCTTATAACATGCCAATAAAAACCGCATTTGAAAAAATGGGTGGAGAAAGTGGTTTAGAACATCGATCTACAGCCTGCGCGCGTGGTGCAACCATGATGGAAAGCCTTGATAGTCCAACTCGTATTTTGGAACCAATGAAACGAGTAGGTAAACGAGGTGAAGGCAAATGGAAACGTATTAGCTTTGAGCAACTAATTCACGAAGTGAGTGAAGGTGGTGATTTATTTGGTGAAGGTCATGTTGATGGTTTACGTGCGATACGCGATTTAGAAACGCTAATTGATCCTAAACAGCCTTCATTAGGCCCTAAAGCAAATCAATTGTTAGTTACGAATGCCGGTGATGATGGTAGAGATACATTTATCCGTCGTTTTGCACAAAATGCATTTGGTAGTAAAAATTTTGGCGCTCACGGTTCTTATTGTGGATTAGCTTATCGAGCAGGATCTGGCGCATTAATGAATGATTTAGATAAAAATGCGCATGTAAAACCTGATTGGGATTATGTCGAATTTGCACTATTTTTAGGAACCTCACCCGCTCAATCCGGTAATCCGTTTAAACGCCAAGCCCGTCAATTGGCTAATGCCCGTACTCGAGATTCTTTTCATTATGCCGTAGTGGCACCTGCATTACCTTTAACGACAACGCTAGCGAATGATCATGGACATTGGATACCAGTACAACCGGGCACTGATGCGGCTTTAGTGATGGGGATGATCCGCTGGATCATAGAAAATCAACGCTACAATGCAGAGTATTTATCAGTTCCTAGTGAAATCGCAATGGAAAATATGGGTGAAAAAAGCTGGACTAATGCAACCCATCTTGTCATCAGTGATGATAAACATCCATTATCGGGTCAAATGTTAACAACAGCACATCTTACCGATGTTGTTGAAGGAAAAGAGCAAAATCTTGTTTTATCAATTGACGGTCAATTATTACCAGCAACACAGCTTGATAAAGCACAATTATTTGCGATTGATGTAGTGACATTAAAATCAGGCGAAAGCGTTACCGTTAAATCAAGTTTTCAGCTACTTAATGAAGCTGCAAAACGAATGACATTAGCTGAATATAGTGAACGCTGCAAAGTACCTGAATCGACTATTATTGCACTAGCGCGTGAATTTACTGCTTATGGACGAAAAGCTGCTGTTATTTCTCATGGTGGCATGATGGGCGGTAATGGTTTTTATACAGCATGGAGTGTCATCATGCTGAATGCGTTAATCGGTAATTTAAACCTTAAAGGCGGAGTATCTGTTGGTGGTGGTAAGTTCAATGGCGCAACAGACGGGCCTTGCTACAAAATGGATAGCTTTAAAGGAAAAGTAAAACCACAAGGGATGGTATTATCTCGCAGTAAAATGGCTTATGAAAAATCTGATGAATATCGATTACGTGTCGAGAATGGCGAACAACCGTACCCTGCTAAAGCGCCTTGGTACCCGTTTGCTGCTGGCCAATTAACTGAGCAGTTAGGCTCAGCGCTAGAAGGATATCCTTATTCGTTAAAAGCGTGGATAACGAATATGACAAACCCTGTTTATGGTGTAGCAGGTATGCGTCAAGTAATGGAAACGCGTTTAAAAGATCCTAAACATTTACCTCTTATCATTGGCATTGATGCCTTTATGAATGAAACGACCGCACTCGCTGATTATATAGTGCCTGATACACATAATTTTGAAAGTTGGGGATTTAGTGCGCCGTGGTCAGGTGTGCAAGTCAAAGCCAGTACAGCACGTTGGCCTATTGTTGAACCTCGTGTTGCAAAAACAAGTGAAGGTCAACCTATCTCAATGGAAACATTTTGTATAGCTGTTGCTAAAGTGCTTAATTTACCTGGTTTTGGTGATGACGCGATTGAAGATATGGAAGGTAATTTTTATCCTATTAATAGTGCAGAGGATTACTACTTACGTGTCGCCGCTAATATGGCATTTATAGGTGAAAAACCTGTTTCAATTGCTACAAATGAAGATATTTTATTGAGTGGTGTTGATGCTATTTTGCCTAAAATTAAATCAACCTTGAAAAAGGAAGAAGTGCTTCGTGTTGCTTATATTTATACACGAGGTGGACGTTTTGCACCTTATGAGAAAGCGTGGGACGGGGATAAAACAGGTCCTCAATGGAAAAAACCATTACAAATTTGGAATGAAGAAGTTGCAAAAAATCATCATGCGATAACAGGTGAGCGCTATAGTGGATGCCCAACTTATTATCCACCTCGTTTATCTAATGGCAGTGATATTCATGAGTTTTATCCACAAAAGCAGTGGCCATTAAAATTGATGTCATTTAAATCACATATGATAAGTAGTTCAACGGGGATGATCCCACGTTTAAGAATGGTGAAACCGACTAATCTTGTCGCGATTAATCCACTAGATGGTCAAAAATGGGGAATCAATCACGGTGATAAAGTGCGGATTATAACGCCTGGTGGTCAAGTAGAGGCTGAGATTAGTTTACTTTCCGGTGTGATGCCAGGTGTATTGGCGATTGAACATGGTTATGGACATCATGAATTAGGCGCTCGTCAGCATTATTTAGATGAACGACCTTTATCTGTAGATAAAAGTATAGGTAACGGTATCAATCTTAATGATTTAGGGTTTGCTGATCCCACAAGAGCGGTCGCTAATACTTGGTTAGATTGGGTTTCTGGTGCTGCAGTTCGTCAAGGGTTACCGGCTAAAATAGAGCGTATTGCTTAAATGACTTTATTTGTCATGATTGTGATTATTTCACTCTTTTTATTTTGAAATAAAAAATATTAAAAATAGAGAGAGTGAAAAAAGTGAGAACTAACAATCATAAGAATACATGAGAAAAATGTATTATAGTATATGAATATTTATTAATAAGTTATAAATGACGCAAATACCCACTCAGGTTACATTATTTTTTTATTTATTAAATATGTCAAGGCATGCTTATTCCAAAAAACGTGTTTAAGATAGATGAAAATATAGATTTTATAAATTCTATTTTAAAATAATAAACATACATAATTACGAATAGATTACTATAAGTAATAAATAAATTTATGTTTATTAATTATAAGTTGAAATTTCACTTTAATTATTTATCATAAATATACTTGATTATGTTGTATATGAAAAATAATTCAATTCTATTTTTTACATTAATTTTTTCTGTTATGTGCCGTTTGTGGGAATAAACGGTGCTGTTGCTTATTTTTAATTTTTTTGCTATTTGATGATTGGGGATTTCGTTCATCCAATAATTAATTATTTTTTGTTCCTGTGAGCTAAAAATAGAACATAGTGAATGATTATAAGTAGGAAAATAAACTTGGCAACGCGAGATAAGAGCTGATGTTTTATCTAAAACCCAAGGAAGTACCTTTTTAGGTAAGATAAAACAGTTGTTTGTTAGTGCGACAGGGCGTTCTTTGTCTGGATAATTCGCATCAAGATAAAGATAAAGACGACAATTTTTTGTGAGTAAAAAGAAATATTGTAAGCTCTTACTATGCGTTATTTCACGGCAATATTTTGTCAGGTTAATAAATATAATATCAGGCATGGTTTCATTAATATAATCATTTGCCTTTTCAATAGATGTAATATCTATAATTTCATGTCTCACATTCTTTTTTAAGAAATAATGTTTAATACCATTACGAGTAAAAAAGCATTCATCAATAATAAGTACTTTCACAAATAACTTCCTTGTTTGCCCTGATTGTTATTTATTAAAATAAAGATAACAAGGCTTTCTGTCAATTCGGCTTATATATCTTTTTTTTAAAGATATATCGAATAAAAACAATATTATAAATGATAATATAAAAAGCATGATTATTTATTACAATGGTAATAATTTAAATAAAATTTAACAAATCAATGATTGTTTTCTATTAGATTATTTGATTTATAAAATAAATAAGAACAGGAGTACATAGTACTCCTGCTTACGTTCTTTAGCTTTCAATTTTCTTTTAATGCTTAGACTTTTTTGAAACAATTTCTTCTGATGATTCTATTTTATCAATACCAGCTTGAAGAATATGAATCAGTTGCTTTGCTATGTCTGTTGTAAGCCACATTGTTTTATCAACAACAGCATTTTCTGGTTGATGTTCATTTTCAGGAAGATAATGTAGACGCAACATCATTGCATCATAGATATCAACAGTACTTATGTCCCAACCAACAACAGGATGTGTCTGAATAACTTCATTTTTTGTACTCATGATACCTCCTAATCATACAACAGGTTTTGACTAAGAGAGAAGTTCCCACAAGGTGGTTACTTTTCAGTATACGAGATTTATCATGATAAAAAAGATAAATTTGTACTAAAACAAAAAAGCATTCGAATTTTGATAAAGAAAAATGCACCATTCACTAACAATAAAATATATATGGTGCATTTAGGGATAGTATCAAGGCTTTCGATTAATTGACAGTGATTTCCCAATGAATATTTTCATTTGCTAAAAATGGAATTAATGCTTCATCTCCACATTCTATTTTTGCAGGTGCGAAAACTTCTTTTTCTGTTAATGTTAGTGTTCCTTCATTAACAGGTAGATTGTAAAAACGAGGCCCATTTAGGGAACAGAACGCCTCAAAATGTGCTAATGCGTTGAGTTCTTTAAATACAGTCGCATAAGCGGCAAGTGCTGTAGGTGCATTAAAAACCCCCGCACAACCACATGAAGATTCTTTACGATGTTGTAAGTGTGGCGCTGAGTCAGTACCTAAGAAAAATCGAGAACTGCCTGATGCAACAGCTTGTCTTAGTGCTTCTTGATGAATATTGCGTTTTAAAATTGGCAGACAATATAAATGAGGCTTTACGCCACCGACTAACATATGGTTACGATTAAACATTAAATGTTGTGGTGTAATAGTGGCACCGAGGAATTCATTACCTTCTAACACGTATTGAGCGGCTTCTTTTGTGGTGATATGTTCAAAAACAATTTTAAGTTCAGGAAATTGTTTACGAACTGGGTTCATAACACTATCAATAAAACGCGCCTCTCTATCAAAAATATCAATATCAGATGCTGTCACTTCGCCATGAATAAGCAAAGGCATTCCGATTTTTTCCATTACCGCTAAGATAGGATAAATTTTCGTGATGTCAGAAACACCATGGCTTGAATTCGTGGTTGCATTTGCAGGATAAAGTTTACAGGCAGTAAAAACACCTTGTAAAAAACCTTGTTCTACCTCTGATGGTGATGTGCTATCGGTAAGATAACAAGTCATTAAAGGTTCAAATGAAGTGCCGGTTGGGATAGCCGCTAAAATTCGTTCGCGATAAGCTTTTGCAGCTTCTATTGTAGTAACAGGCGGTACAAGATTTGGCATAACTATCGCTCTACCAAAATAACGGCTGGTATAAGGAACGACGGTTTTTAACATATTGTCATCACGAAAATGAGCATGCCAATCATCAGGACGACGAATAGTGATAGAGATAGGGTGTGCTGTGGTCATTTACCGGCTCCGTAAGTCTTAGGAAAATCGAAAGATGCGGGATTGGACTATCAAGTAGTCAAGCCGGGATGAAATATTAGAACGAAAATGATTAAATAGCTATCATTTAATCAAATATTTTTTATTGTGTGTAAGGAAAAACAGAGAATAAAATCAAAAGGTTAAGAGGGGTGACACAGAAAGAAAATGGCTCCTCCAACTGGACTCGAACCAGTGACATACGGATTAACAGTCCGCCGTTCTACCAACTGAACTATGGAGGAACATCTCAATTGGCGGGTATAATATAGTGGTAAAATTAAGATGTCAAAGCCCAATCAAGAATATTCGTTCAAATGCATAGATAAACAGCAATTTGGCTAGTTTAAAGACATTTTTTATAAAATGATGATGATATATGAATAAAAAATAATTAGGTTAATAAATGGGAATATTTTAAGAAAAAGAAAGATAGGCGTTATAACCGTCATTTTCAGAGTATATATAGTATATAGCAAAAGCCCGCTAACTTAGATAAAAGTAGCGGGCTTTTAAATTTGGCTCCTCCATAGTT
>NZ_LXEN01000020.1 GCF_001654855.1 Proteus myxofaciens ATCC 19692 | reverse complement strand
ACGTTGTTCGTGAGAACGAGGCGAATAATAGCTATCACTTGCCTTATTGTAAAGTAAAAAAAGGAAAAAAATGACTATTTGCTCAAGAGTCCATCAATTTGCGTTTTTTTTGATAAAAAAAGAGGAAAAATAATAAGTTATCACTCACTAAAACATAAAAAAGGCGTAAGAAATTACTAGTAATTGAAATCCACTATACTTTTTCTATTTTACAGGTATTTTCTCGGATAACGTGTTTAAATTAATCTAGTAAGTAGATTTGGTATAAATATTCGATTTGAAAATCACGTTAAATTTGGCATTGCTATGAATAACACATTATTATCGACATCAGCTTTGGCTGAGTTTGAGATTTTTAAAAATACATTGCTTGAATATACTAAAGAGCAAGAAGGTGGCTGGGATACTTCTGTTCAAGGTCTTTCGCTTTGTCGCTATACTACCACAACTGATCCTGAGGGTTGGATGTATCAACCCAGTTTAGCAATTGCGGCACAAGGTAGTAAACAAGTGACAATTGGTTTAGAAACACATTGTTATCGACCAATGAACATGTTGCTAACGTCTTCTGACGTTCCTACTTTTGCCAAAGTTTGTGAAGCCTCTAAAGAAAAGCCGTTCTTAGCCGTTTTAATTCGTCTGAATCTTTCATTACTCCCTGAGTTATTAGCTGAAAATAAGTTTCAGTTACTTCAAGAATCAAATGAACAGACTGCACAACAAATCGTTCCTGCCACAGGGGCTATTTTAGAAGCTGTAACACGTTTAGTGAGATTAATAGGATCACCAGAAGATGCACCTTTTATTGCTCCACTTATTCAAAAAGAGATCCTCTATTATTTATTGAAATCAACAGATGGTGCACGTCAGCAATTATTAGCTTCACAATCGGTTCAGTGTCGTCAAATCAGTGATGCTATAGATTGGATAAAAGCACATTATCGGGATGCTATTCGTATTGAAGATTTAACGATCAAAGTGGGAATGAGTAATTCTTCATTTCATGCACATTTTAAAGATTTAACAGGAATGACGCCTTTGCAATATCAAAAATGGTTAAGGCTTAATGAAGCCCGTAGGGTGATGCTAATTGAAACTGTTGATGCCTCAGAAGCCGCTTTTAGAGTGGGTTATGAAAGTGCATCACAATTTAGTCGTGAATATCATCGTCTATTTGGTTTATCCCCCCTAAAAGATGTACAAAGACTAAAGAAAACACGTAATTCTACGGTGCATTTGGATTATTAGGCAAAAATGACGGAAGAATGAGTAAAGGAAAACGCATTTAATTACGTTAAAGTCATTTACAAGGTTTATTATGATTATTAAAGGATTGTACTGTGACTAATGTTTATATTGTAAATGCGTCGAAAGTATTTGGTGGTTCTGAAGGGAAACTTAATGATCATCTTACTGATGTTGCTACTTCATTTTTATCTTCTCACCAAGTTAATGTGAAATCTATTCGTATTGATGATGGATATAATAATGAAGATGAAGTGGAAAACTTTATGTGGGCAGATGTCATTATTTATCAAATGCCAGCATGGTGGATGGAAGGGCCTTGGATCTTAAAGAAATATGTCGATGATGTATTTAGCGCAGGTCATGAAAGAATGTTTCTTGATGATGGAAGAACGCGTAAAGATCCTTCTAAAAAATATGGTTCTGGTGGACTTTTACAAGGTAAAAAATATTTGCTTTCAGTAACTTGGAATGCACCTTTTGAGTCTTTCGAAGAGCAAAACCAATTTTTTGAAGGTAAAGGTATTGATGCGGTTTATTTCCCATTCCATAAAGCGAATCAATTTTTAGGGATGACTCCACTCAAAACATTCGGTTGTTTTGATGTTGTGAAGCAACCTCAGATTGAGAAAGATGTTGAAGCTTATAAAGTGCATCTTGAACAAGAAATTGTTAACGGTAAATAAGCATATAAGCTAGAAAGCAAAAGCCCGCTAACTTAGATAAGTAGCGGGCTTTTAAATTTGGCTCCTCCAACTGGACTCGAACCAGTGACATACGGATTAACAGTCCGCCGTTCTACCAACTGAACTATGGAGGAATCGCGTTCTTCTTGAGAACGAGGCGCATAATAGCGATGATGAACTTAGCTGTCAACGCTAAAAATGCATAAAAATTCTGTTTGGTTGGTTTCTCATCAAAATGATTAAAATTTGAAGAATATTCTCCGTGCTTTTACGATAACACGGAGAATTAATTACACTTGTGGTGATAATTGATTGGATGAAAGAGATTTTTTTACAGGATCAAAAGCCATTAAATAAACATCATAAAAATGGATCTCTTGTTTTTTATGAATAATTTCTTCAATGTCATCTTTTATTTGCTGAGAAATTGCAGGGTGTTGGCGAATTTCACTTAAAGCCTCATCTGAAAGCTTTTCAAACGTATACCACTCACCGTTATAACAAACCCGCAGGTCTAGAACACCAATATCTTCAAATTTATAAATGGGCTTGATATCAAAAAGCAATACTCCAGCCATTATAACGAACATTAAGGTGAAAAGGGTGAGTGATATGATACCAAAATAAGGAGAATAGATAAGCAAAGCAGCTAGTAGGATATAAGACAAAAGCATACTTATACATAGCCAAACATGGCTTCTCAAAAAATCGCTATTAAGATGGGGTTTACCATCTCTTTTCTCTGCTTTATTTATTCTGTCTAAATCACGCTCTAAAATGTCTTTTAATACATTCATTGTAAATACCTTAAAATATGAATGTTGCAAACTTGTTTCTTATTGACAGATTATCATGGAGACGAGACGAGTAGGTAGAACAGTTTTTTTAAATTCTATGCTTAACTGTTATTAATGTTATCTTAGGAATATTCTTATCTATTGTTAATTATGGATATAAAATATCAAATAAATTTGATAATAACAGATCAAAATTTTGAAAGAATTGTTTTTTTAATGTGCAATCTGCACTTTTTTAACTTTTAGATGCATAAAACTATTGCTATTAAGCGTGTCTCATGCGTTAATGAGTAAGGCCTAAATACAGACCTGATTTATGATTGACATTCTAAGTTAATGAGTTTTAAACAGCATCGCTTTTTGACCGTTTTCTTCTGTGTGCCCCATAAGTTATAGGTAGTTCAGGCCAGTAGATGCCGAGAAGGCAACGTTTTTTTGATATATAGGAAAGTCACATGTCTGACAAAATGAAAGGTCAAGTTAAGTGGTTCAACGAGTCTAAAGGCTTTGGTTTTATTACTCCAGCAGACGGAAGCAAAGACGTATTCGTTCACTTTTCTGCCATTCAAGGTAACGGTTTCAAAACTCTGGCTGAAGGTCAGAACGTAGAATTCACTATTGAAAACGGTGCAAAAGGTCCAGCAGCAGCTAACGTAACAGCTCTGTAATTTAAAGCCTTTTAAAAAATTTATTCAAGCCTGTCACCTTATAGGTGGCAGGCTTTTTCTTTATGGGTACAATATAAAAAAGAGAATAAGAATATTTATCAGGAGACGATATGCAGATAAATGATGAAGTTATTGTAAAAACAGATGGCGCAGAAGATCGTATTGGGACTGTTTTACTTATTGAAACCTTTAATGAGGGGACAATGTATTTAGTCTCATTACCAGAATATCCTAAAGGCATTTGGTTTTTTAATGAAAAAGAAGGCGGAGAGGGAACTTTTGTTAGTCCTATTAAACAAAAGTAACTTGTTTAGCTAACGTTCATTTACATCCTAACAACTGCTCATTATACTTTTGATAAATTTTATTTGGAGAATATCACTTGGACACAGAAATAGACGGTTTTCAAAAACCTCAATTAGACAAAATTAGGTAAGTCGGTTTCTCCACTTTAGCTGCTTACCTAAATGGGTGGGCAGTGCATTTCTTAAAACTTCCTTTATGCACTATCCGAATTATTTTCCTTCTTTATAAAAGGGAAAATGGTGAGTATATGTGCTTTGTATTTTTTTCATTATTTCCTCCTCCTAGTTTGAGTACTTTATTTTACCAAACTGAAAAATAGGGTGCTTTTGCATCTAATGATTAGCCACGATTAAATGGAGGAAAAACCATGGCTATCACTCCTTATATTTTAAACTTAATTGTTGCAATGTGCCTTGGCGCATTAATTGGCGCTGAGCGTCAATGGCGACAGAGAATGGCAGGATTAAGAACGAATGCCCTTGTTGCTACAGGTGCTGCTGTTTTTATATTAAGTTCTATTGAAACATCGCCAGACAGTCCTGGAAGGATTGCCGCTCAAGTTGTATCAGGAATAGGTTTCCTTGGTGCAGGTGTGATTATGCGAGATGGCATGAATATACGTGGATTAAATACAGCGGCGACATTATGGTGTTCTGCTGGTATTGGCGTGTTGTGTGGATTGAGTTTATATTCACTCGCAACGGTAGCAACCTTTCTTATACTTTGCGCTAATATTTTATTAAGAGAGGCAGCGCAGCGTATTCATATTCATCCTCAATATGAGGTTGATCTTCCTCAGTGTTATTCCATACGTATTATTTGCGATGCAGAAGATGAAATACTCGTGAGGACTCTGATATTACAAGCAATAAACGGTCTGCATATTAGATTACAATCATTGAGTAGTGCAGATACATTTTCACCTAATCAATTAGAAGTTTGTGCTGAAGTTCTTGCAACTTCTGTTGAGCAAAAAGAAATTGAAGCTATTGTTTGTCGCGTAAGCTTAGAAAAAAGTGTCAGTGCTATTAACTGGAAAATAGCAACTCAACCCACTGTATGAGAGGCTATTTACTATAAACTGCTAAGTAGTCAAATTTCGACCCTTTGATTTCTATTTCAAAGGGTCTTTTGATTTTAATTGATATAGATAAGAATAGGGTAAAAACACTGTTCTATAAAAAAAAACATAATGCTTTATGTGTGTAATTATTATCTTGGTAACTAATTTCATCGACTGAAATAACAAATAATGTCGAAATTAAAATTGAACATAGTTCTACGCGGTATCTAGCAATAAAAATAATACGCTATTGGAGGATTAATTGCCTGAAATGCTCATATTGTCATTTTTAATAACATTAGCAATATTGAGATTAATTATAAAAGACATAAAGGTATTCTTAGAGCGTATTATCTTTCTTGATTATAGGACTAGGTCATCAGACCAGTTATAGAAAATGAATAACGATGTCATTCATTTTCTATAACTTCTTTTACTTTTGAAAAATTGATTTACAGCATAACTCTTTTTCAAAAAGGATATTAAATTTGCAACAAAACCTTTTCTCTCAACTTATCCGAATTTCCAAACTTTTAAGCACAAGAACATACGCTATCAACGTAAAAAAGTGCGATGTCATCATCTTAAAACGCTTACGATTTAGCAACAAAAGCGTAATTTTTTTGAATAAGCAAAGCTTTATACTCTCTCTACCTTTTTACTCTAAAATTATTTCAATGTATTTGCTTGATAAATGAGCATTATATTAGCTTTCGAATAATAAATTTTCCTATATTTAAGTAATATTATTAATTTTTTAGAAGGTAACATCTGTTCATTTTGCTAAAAATATTCAATTTAAATCATAAGC
>NZ_LXEN01000019.1 GCF_001654855.1 Proteus myxofaciens ATCC 19692 | reverse complement strand
AAGATAAAGAATAATCTGATAATGAAATAAATATGTTATTGCGATTTATTCTGTAAATAAATGATAATGGTTATAATTATTGCTCGGCCTTAAAGTAGATACTAAGGAGTAAAAGAATTGTCATGACTAAAGACGATGAAAAGTCTAATAACTGTTGAGGATTGATATGATCCCACGATAAAAATGTATTGTAATGATCTTAGTTAAAATAATGTTTTCTTCAGTTTGTATTCATGATGTGAATAATGCCTGTTATCTTTAATAAAAAGATAATATAAAACAATTTTTACCGTTTTATCACGCTTAAAGCTTAAAAGGATAGAACGATAAAACTCTTTAGTTTTACCTCCAAATTTTACTCATTATCTAATAATTGCATATTGATCTGGGTATCTAAATATATCAGCATGATTATCACGAGTTGGTTTGTTAGAAAATCTTAATTTGGGAATATTTACTCATATAAGGCGTATTTATTATTGTGTAAGTAGAATAAATAAAAAAAATAGAAATGATGGTATCAAAGTGTAAGTTTAAATTGCCTCATTGTAACTCTAGATCTCCATACTGTTCATATTTATTCAGTTGGCCTTTAATTTAATTCTATAGAAAAATGGCATTTTATCGATAAAAATAAGGTAGTTTTGGTTAAGTGTTGTTGCTTGTATGGCGAAAATCACATTTAAAAGTAGAGTATGAATGTATAAAAAACACTCTATAATTGTTGATAACGTATTTCTTTTATGAAGAAATTTCTCACTAAATAATAACATTTGTTACATTACTCTTTATTTGTGTAAGGACTATTTTTTGTTGATAGATTGTATTTTGATCACGGCTCTTTTGGGACTTAACATTGATATGATTGAGGTATACAAATGTAAGCTTTGATGAGTTTATGTTAGAACTAAAAGCATAAGTATCTACTGATACAAGCTCAATTTTATAAAATAAACTATGAATTTTAATATTTATTGAATTTTATTTTTATAAATAGAACTGTTTTTTAATTAAAATTAATATTTATATATCGTTATATTTATATCTTTTTATATCTTTATTTGCATTTTTTATTAAATAGTATGGTTATTTTATAATAATATTATAGTTTTCATTTTTAATTAAAAGCATTTTTTTATTATTACATATCTTTTTATATGAGTTTATAATGGCTGGAAATTAAAAATTAACTGTTTTTTATTTGTATTTTAATGAAATCAATTATTATAAATTAGCTATATTGAATTTGTTCGATGGAAAAGAGATAAATTAATTACTTATTATTTTAGATAGACTAAAACTGATATTTTAATATCTTATTTTATAAAATAACAATGAATTACTGTTGATAAAATAACCTATAATTCATAAATAAAGCTTACTTATAACGTATGTTCGCTTATATTTTATTTAATTATTGCTTATAAAGCTTTTATTAAATGCATTATAAATTAGACATTAGTTTGTGTGATTTAAATATAAGTAAATCTTAATTATTTTTAGTGTTAGTTTTTATGATGTAGAAATAAATATTCAAGAATTTAAGGAATAAGGTGCATAAGTAAGAATTTAATTTTATACACTATATCGTATCTATAGAAAATAAATATACCTATCTTTATGATAAATAAAGATATTTGTATTTTTTTGGTTTTTAATAAAAAAAATATAACTATAATTAATTAGTTTGGTATGTTTTTTGAGCAAATTGTAAATAAAAAGTGATCATTTCTAATAATTTAAGTAAATGATGAAAATTATAATCTCTGAAGAAATATTAATTGAATGGGAGCATTTTGTTTAGATAAAGATGACGAGGAGATATACTAATATATCTTACTGTGATCTAAAAAATTTTCAATTGCGGATTTGTCAAATTTTTATGCTGTATTTTTAGTTTTATAAGTTTAATAGATCGTATAAAATAAAAAATTATCATTAATATTTTAATTTGGGTAGATAAGCTTATTAATTAGCAACAAGTTTTATTACTTTTATCACTTGAATAGTTAATGAACTAATTCCATAATAATGATTATCTTTTTGTGATGTGACTCACATAGTATTTAAATTAGACTACTTTATCCGTTGAATAACTTAATCGTTAAGGAGTAAAGTTGTCTGGTTAGGATTATTCTTAACATGCTATATTGGCGAGCTTTTAAAGTTTATTTTTAATTTAATTGTTTTTCTCGCTACTTTTGAAAATGACCGTATCTAAGTAATACAAGGTAGTGTTACTGCGAGTCATGTTCATAAAATGGGGCTTGGAAATTTAATAGATATTTATATTAATTTCCTTGGGATCTTACTCTAAGGAAGATCCTCTTTGTTCAATATAATCGGACGGGATGTAAAGAGATGAGTACGGTTGAATTGCTTAAGCATATTTATGACATAAATTTATCGTATTTGCTTTTAGCACAAAGGTTAATTAACCAAGAAAAAGCGTCTGCTATGTTTAGACTTGGAATTAGTGAGTCAATGGCGGATGCGCTAAAAGAATTAACATTGCCTCAATTGGTTAAGTTGGCAGAAACAAACCAACTAATCTGTAATTTCCGGTTTGAAGACAGTGAAACAATAGAGCAACTGACGAAAGAATCCAGAGTCGATGATTTACAACAAATTCATACTGGTATTCTTCTTTCCTCGGACTTGTTTCGTCAGTTATCGAAGCAAGAGACATCTTCGACAAAAAAACGGGCATGATAATGAGTGAGAAAAGTATTGTCCGCGAAGCGAAAGATATTCGCTTAGCAATGGAATTAATCACCTTAGGTGCCCGCTTACAGATGCTTGAAAGTGAAACTCAACTCAGTAGAGGGCGCCTGATTAAACTATATAAAGAATTAAGAGGGAATCCTCCACCAAAAGGTATGTTACCTTTTTCAACAGACTGGTTTATGACATGGGAACAAAATATTCATTCGTCAATGTTTTATAATGCTTACCGCTTTTTATTAAAAAATGGTGGTTGCGTTGGTGTGGAAGCTGTTGTTAAAGCCTATCGTTTATATTTAGAACAATGTCCTCCAGCAAAAAATCAAGAGCCTATTTTAGCGCTAACAAGAGCGTGGACATTAGTTCGTTTTGTTGAAAGTGGTATGCTACAACTTTCTGTTTGTACAAAATGTAATGGTTCATTTATTACACATGCTCACCAGCCAGCTTGTAACTATGTATGTAGTCTTTGCCAGCCTCCATCTCGGGCAATAAAAAAACGTAAACTTTCCGCCAATCCTGCCGATATTAACTTACAACTGTTGGATGGTCTTGAACAGTTTGCAATGTGATTCGAGATTGAAAGTTAACTATCAGGTTATAGAAATCAGTTATCTATAACCTGAGTCACTCCTCTTACCCTCCTATCCTTTGCTGCTATGTTAGCCATTCTATCTATAACGAAATTAGCTAAAGGGATATCGCGTGTTAGTACTCTTAGGATATATCGTGGTTGTTTGTGCTGTCCTCGGAGGGTACGCCCTCGTAGGTGGACATTTAGGTGCATTATACCAACCCGCAGAGTTTTTAATCATATTTGGTGCCGGTATAGGTGCTTTCATTGTAGGTAACAATGGTCGTGCGATTGTATCGACGGTAAAAATATTACCGAAGTTACTTCGCAGCACTAATTACAATAAAGCGATGTATATGGATCTCATGGCACTTATGTTTCGTTTGTTATCAAAAGCCCGCCAAAGTGGCATGTTGTCACTTGAGAGAGATATTGAAAACCCACAACAGAGTGATATTTTTTCTCAATATCCTCGCATTATGAAAGATTTCTACATTTTAAGTTTTATCACAGATTATATGCGTTTGATGGTAACGGGAAATATGA
Source organism: Proteus myxofaciens ATCC 19692 (assembly GCF_001654855.1). Taxonomy (GTDB): domain Bacteria; phylum Pseudomonadota; class Gammaproteobacteria; order Enterobacterales; family Enterobacteriaceae; genus Proteus; species Proteus myxofaciens. The sequence continues at coordinate 52,930 of NZ_LXEN01000019.1, read as the reverse complement.
ACCCGTATGAGATTGAATCTTTGATGGATGAAGAAATCGCAACATTTGATGAAGAAAGTGAAGTACCTGCATCTGGTTTATCAACTATGGGAGATTCATTGCCAGCATTTGGTATCGTCGCCGCTGTTATGGGAGTTGTTAATGCTCTAGGTGCGGCAGATAGACCTGCTGGTGAAATGGGTGCGTTGATTGGACACGCTATGGTAGGGACCTTTTTAGGTATTTTATTAGCTTACGGGTTTATTTCACCATTAGCATCACGAATAAGACAACGTTCTAGTCAACAGATGAAAATGATGGAGTGCATAAAAACAACCTTACTATCCAGTATGAATGGCTATGCTCCACAAATCGCTGTTGAATTTGGACGTAAAACACTCTTTCTGGCAGACAGACCTTCATTTATTGAATTGGAAGAGCATGTACGTCAGGTACGGACACCAATGCAAGCCAATACGGATGCAGTGAAAGAAGAATAATTATGAAAAGTAATTCGCAAATAATTAGAGTTAAAAAGCGAGGACGAAAACAGCATAACCACCATGGCGGCGCATGGAAAATTGCTTATGCTGACTTTATGACAGCAATGATGGCTTTTTTCCTAGTGATGTGGTTACTCTCTATTGCTAGTCCTCAAGAATTAACGAAAGTTGCGGAATATTTTCGGACACCACTAAAAGTGGCCATTGAAAATGGGAGAGTTACGGGAGATGTGACTAATCCTATTCCTGGTGGTGGTCGTGATCCTATTTTTAACGAAGGTGATATTTTACCTAAAGGTGTTGAAAATAAGCAACTGACTGAAAAACAGCAATTTCGTAAATTAAAAGAAGAATTAGAGCAAATAATCTTAAAAGATCCGCGCTTAAAAGATTTAAAACCTCATTTATTAATAGACATGATGGATGAGGGATTACGCATCCAAATTATAGATAAAGAAAGTCGACCAATGTTTAAAGTAGGAAGTGCAACTGTTGAGCCATATATGAAGGATATTTTAACGGCTATTGCTCCTATCTTAAACGAAACTCCTCATAAAATTAGTTTATCTGGTCATACTGATGATATTCCTTATGCCAGTGGTGCAATGAAATACAGCAACTGGGAATTATCAACAGATCGTGCTAATGCATCTCGTCGTGAGTTGATTGGTGGAGGTTTGGCTGAAGATAAAGTATTAAGAGTTGTAGGTATGGCGTCAACTGTTCATTTAGTCAAAGAGGATGGATTTGCTCCAGCGAATAGAAGGATCAGTATTTTAATTTTAACAAAGAAAGAAGAGCAAAAAATTGTACATGAGAATGAGCGGGTTACACCAGCAATAAAAGAGGTATCAGAAATAAAACCTCTAATATCAGGGCAAGAAACCCCACAAGAAAATGTAAAAGGAACACAGACAGGTATTACTTCTGTGTCTACTTCTGAGCTTCCCGAAATAAAAAAGGAAAATGTTGAAACAGGAGTTTCTGGGGAAAGTTTGCCATCACAATCGACAAATATTACGGACAAACAAGGCATTGCGCCTTGATTTGTGGGTAATCGCGTAAAGGTGAATGAGTAACGATGGATATTACCGAGTTTTATCAAACATTTTTTGATGAAGCAGATGAATTGTTAGCTGATATGGAACAGCATCTTCTGTTACTTGATCCTCAAAACCCTGATCAAGAGCAGTTAAATGCAATATTTCGTAGTGCGCACTCTATAAAAGGGGGGGCTGCGACATTTGGCTTTGTTAAACTTCAGCAAACCACTCATGTACTTGAAAATTTACTTGATAGTGCAAGACGTCATGAGATGGTGCTCACCGACGATATTATTAACCTGTTTCTGGAAGCGAAAGATATTATGCAACAGCAATTGGATGCACATAAAAACTCACAAGAGCCGGATGAGGAAACATTCAACTATATTTGTGAGAAATTGCGCCAATTGGCTCTTGAGGTAAAAGTAGAACAAGCAACACCAGCTGCTATTACTGAAAAGAATAGCGCATCAGTGGCACCTGTTGCTGAGACTTCTTCTTCAGAAACGAAGGTACAATCTTCTGACTCAGATACAGAAAAAAATGAAGCAGAACAAACGTCATCAGCACCTACATCTGATGGACATTATTATCATCATATTATTCTGTCTGATTTAAAAGAGACCGATATTGATTTAATGCTTGATGAATTAAAGCATCTTGGAGAAGTCAGCCAAGTTGAAAAACAGCATCATGGTCTTGAAGCTATATTAAAAACAACGGCTACTGAAGAGGATATCACCGCAGTATTGTGTTTTGTGATTGAGTCTGATCAAATTTCTTTTGCTAAAACGCCATCTCAAGAGACGACCGAAAACCAAGAGAAAGTGGCGATAAGTTCAGACAATTCAGACAATTCAGACAATTCAGACAATTCAGAAAAACCTTTAGCGAAAGAAAATACACAAGCGAAAGAAAAAGAAACTACGGTACAAGTTGCAACGACTAAAGCACCTGTAACTTCGGCTTCTCCGGCGAAAAGACCAGCTACAGTGGCAACACCGAAAACAGAATCAACAAGTATTCGTGTTGCAGTTGAGAAAGTAGACCAATTAATCAACTTAGTTGGTGAATTAGTTATTACACAGTCGATGTTAGCACAACATAGCGATAGCCTTGAGCCATCAATTCATAGCGATTTATTAAGTTGTATTGCACAGTTACAACGTAATTCACGCGACTTACAAGAATCAGTGATGTCTATTCGTATGATGCCAATGGAATATGTCTTTAGTCGATTCCCTCGAGTTGTACGTGATTTAGCGGGTAAACTGAATAAAAAAGTTGAGCTAAATATGATTGGTAGTTCAACTGAATTAGATAAAAGCTTAATTGAAAAAATTATCGATCCATTAACGCACTTAGTGAGAAATAGCCTTGATCATGGTATTGAAATGCCAGCAGATCGTCTTGCGGCGGGTAAACCTGAAGCAGGTCAATTAACGCTTTCTGCTGAACATCAAGGTGGTAATATCTGTATTGAAGTGACAGATGATGGCGCTGGATTAAATCGTGAACGTATTTTGAAAAAAGCCATATCGTCAGGTCTTGCTGTATCTGAAAATATGAGTAATGAAGAAGTTGCTATGCTTATCTTTGCACCAGGATTCTCGACAGCAGAAGTGGTTACAGATGTGTCAGGTCGTGGTGTAGGAATGGATGTTGTAAAACGTAATATCCAAGAAATGGGCGGGCAAATTCAAATTAGCTTTGAAGTTGGCAAAGGAACTAAAATCCGTATTTTACTGCCACTGACTTTAGCAATATTAGATGGTATGTCAGTTAAAGTGCAAAATGAAGTCTTTATTTTGCCATTAGGTACAGTGGTTAGCTCTTTACAACCTGAAGAAGATGATATTTATCCTCTTGCTGGCGATGAAAAACTATTACAAGTCAGAGGTGAATATTTACCGCTTATTGAATTGCATCGTACTTTTAATATTGAAGGTGCTCAAACTGATATTACGCAAGCTATAGCTGTTATTGTCCAAAGTGCAGGGCGACGCTACGCATTATTAGTTGATAAATTAGTTGGTCAGCATCAAGTTGTCGTAAAAAATATAGAAAGTAATTACCGAAAAGTTCCTGGTATTTCTGCTGCAACAATAATGGGCGATGGTAGTGTTGCTTTAATTCTTGATGTACCAGAACTACAACGTTTAAGTCATACACAAATGACAAAGAAAAAGAAGACTACAACTGCAAGCGCAGTCATTTAATAATGAGGATAAAATAAGATTATGGCTTCGGAACATTTCGAGAAATTATCCGGTGAAACAGTTGGACAAGGATATCTAATTTTTACGCTGGGCGATGAAGAATACGGAATTGATATTTTAAAAGTACAAGAAATTCGTGGATATGATCAAGTAACACGCATTGCAAATGCACCTAGTTTTATTAAAGGTGTCACTAATTTACGTGGTGTTATTGTTCCTATTGTTGATTTACGTATTAAATTTTCACAAGAAAATGTGACATATAATGATAATACGGTTGTCATTGTCGTTAATTTATTAAATCGAATTGTGGGAATTGTTGTTGATGGCGTATCAGATGTTCTGACTTTAAAGCCTGAGCAAATCTGCCCTGCGCCAGAGTTTGCAGTCACAATGTCGACAGAATATCTTACTGGTTTAGGAACATTAGAAGAGAGAATGTTGATTCTGGTTGATATTGAAAAATTACTCAATAGTGAAGAGATGGAATTGGTTGATAGTGCGACAATTTTAGCTAAATAATTATTTTATTTTTTATATTGTAAAACTATTCCGGTGTTATTGCCGGAATAGCTATATATGGTGCTTTATATGGTGCTTTATTTTTTCGAGAATATTATTATTTTTTAGTCAGTGTGAAAATATTATTCATTTTAAGCAAAATAAAGAAATAACTTATTATTTGTCTTAAGTCTAATTTTTAATAATAAATATATCCGCAAATAGGTACTATTTATCATATTTTTTTATTTATTCTTATCACCCTAAAGATTTTTATATCATCTATTTTAATCTCTATCGAGATAACATCTAAAATAAATTAAATGAAGGCGAAATTGTACCTATAAAGTTTCTCTTAAGTCTGCCGATAACTTGCTCATACCATCTATTATAAAAAGGGAAATCATGTTTAGCCGAATGAAGATAGTGACTGGATTATTATCCATCCTTATGCTGTTTGGTGTTTTGCAATTTATCTCTGGGGGGATTTTTTACTCTAATATCGTTGAGACAAGAAATGACCTCGATAAAACGCTCATCATACAAGATCAACGAGAGCGCCTAGATGAAAGCTGGGCTAACTTACTTCAAGCACGTAATAATATTAACCGTGCAGCCATCAGTTATATGCTAAAGGATAAAAATCTTGTTGTAGATGAGTCCTTATCTGTTGATTATCTCATCGAGCTTGCTCGCACTAATATGGCAAAAGCAGATGAAAAATTTAAAGAATTTGAAAAAAATATTACTGCTTATCAAGTCCATTCAGAAGAGAATGTCCGTAATTTAAAAGGGCGTTTTATCGAGTATTTTTCTTCATTAAGTCAACTTGAAATTTTATTGAAAGATAAAAATCTAAAAGACTTTTTTGAACAGCCAACGACATCCTATCAAGATGCTTTTTATAGTGAATATCGTAATTATGTTAAGCGTAATGAAAAATTTAACGATGAGCTCAATGTTGCATTAGAAGCTTCACATCAACGAACTATTATTACGATGGTGGTATTAGCGATTATCGTTATTGCCGCACTAATTATTTGTTGGTTTGCTTTACGAAATGCATTAATTAGACCATTAAATGGCTTGTTATTAAGTATTAAAACTTTCTCTGAAGGTGATTTGCGTCCAAATATTGAAGCACAAGGCCGTAATGAGATGAGCTTATTAGCAAACGGTCTAAAACATATGCAACAAGAGCTTATTCAAACGGTTCGTGGTGTCTATCAGAGTACAGAAAATATTTATAACAGTACGAGTGAAATTGCTGCTGGTAATAATGATCTTTCTGCAAGAACTGAAGAACAAGTGGCCTCACTTGAAGAAACAGCTGCTAGCATGGAGCAATTAACCGCAACCGTAAAACAAAATGCGGATAATGCTCGCCAAGCCAGTAATCTTGCCAATGATGCCTCAGATATTGCTCGTCAAGGCGGAAAAGTTGTCGCTAATGTGGTGCAAACTATGCACGACATAGCTGGAAGTTCTCAGAAAATCACCGATATCACGGCTGTTATTGATGGCATTGCATTCCAAACCAATATTTTGGCGCTGAATGCGGCTGTTGAAGCAGCAAGAGCCGGTGAGCATGGTCGCGGATTCGCTGTTGTAGCTGGCGAAGTACGTAATCTTGCACAGAGAAGTGCAGAAGCTGCTAAAGAGATAAAAACACTGATTGAAGATTCAGTAAGCCGTACTGAAACAGGCTCTGTATTAGTAGAAAGTGCGGGTGAAACAATGACTCGAATTGTTGAATCTGTGACACGTGTTACTGACATTATGGGAGAAATTGCCTCAGCGTCAGATGAACAAAGTCGCGGTATTTCACAAGTCGGACTTGCTGTTTCTGAAATGGATCGTGTCACACAGCAAAACGCCTCTTTAGTTGAGCAATCTGCAGCAGCTGCTGCGGGTCTTGAAGACCAAGCAGTCGCATTAACCCGCTTAGTTTCTATCTTCAAATTACCGGGTCAGGAAGAAAAAGCATTAGAGAAAAAGGAAATCAATGCAATCCCTGTAGTTAAAGCTGCAGCTCCACTTATAAAACCAGGAACCTCAGAAAAGAAAAAGAGCAGCAGTGTTGAAGATCCCACTAATTGGGAAACTTTCTAACAATAAAAAGTGGCTGACAAGCGGTAATTATTTCGTTACCGCTTAAAACGAGGTGAAGGCATGTTTAGGTTTCGTAAATTAAAGATATCAACGAGTCTATATCTATTACTGATGATGTTTTGTGTTATGCAAATTATTTCCAGTGGGATTTCATTGGGAATTATTTATTTAAATAATCAACAAATTAGCAGAGTTGATATAGATACCTCTAAGCGAGATGAATTAGGGTTAAGTTGGGCATCTTTAATACAAACTCGCAATGCAATAAATCGTGTTGCTATCGCAATGAAAACTGAACAGTCAACAGATTACACACAATCTATTGAATCAATAGCACAATCACGCTTGGATGTAGCGAATACACATTTTCAAAATTTCCTTGCTGAAATAAATAAAGAGGCCATTCCAGCATCAGAAAAAGATATTGTTGATACCGTAAAAAAAGATTATCAAACGTTATATAACGCATTAGCTGAATTACAAAGCATGTTGAAAAACGATAATTTTCAAGGTTTTTTAGACCAACCGACAGAAAGTTATCAAACAGCAATGGAAAATTCATTTAATACGTATATGAATTATGTTCAAACAGAAATTACCGATTCTATTGAACAAGGGCACCATTCTTACACCATCGCTATTTTTATGTTTATTGGTGCAGTAGTAATGATTATTGTGGTGTCAATTGCAGCTCATCGTTGGTTGAATTTTAATATTATAAAACCTTTCGCAAGTTTAAGTCGTTATTTTAATGATGTCGCTACAGGTAAATTAAATCGTGAAATTCTGGTTTTCACTGACGATGAAATTGGTGATGTCTTTAGACGATTACGTAAAATGCGCGGTCAACTTGCACGTTCTATTCGTATTGTCCGTGATAATAGCAATGCCATGTATTCAGGTATTCAAGAAATTTCTAATGGGAATACCGATTTATCCTCTCGAACTGAGCAACAAGCTGCATCATTAGAAGAAACTGCGGCGAGTATGGAGCAGTTAACGGCAACAGTTAAACAGAATGCAGATAATGCATTACAAGCCAGCAAACTTGCAAAATCAGCATCAAATACGGCAATACGAGGTGGTGAAATAACACACAGTGTTGTTGAAACAATGGATGCGATTACGCAAAGTTCTCAAAAAATAGGCGCCATTATCAGCGTGATAGATGGTATTGCGTTCCAAACCAACATACTTGCACTTAATGCTGCGGTCGAAGCTGCTCGCGCTGGTGAGCAAGGTCGAGGTTTTTCTGTTGTTGCTGGTGAAGTACGTAATTTAGCGCAACGTAGTGCGCAAGCGGCGAAAGAGATCAAATTATTAATTGATGAATCAGTTTCACGCGTTTCACAAGGTTCTCAATTAGTGAACAATGCAGGACAAACGATGGAGGAGCTTGTTACGTCGGTAAATAAAGTCACTGAATTAATGGCAGAAATCGCCTCTGCTTCTGATGAGCAAAGTAGAGGAATTCACCAAGTTGCAGATGCTGTTAGCCAAATGGATCAGGTAACACAGCAAAATGCGACACTAGTGGAACAATCAGCATCTGCTGCCAGCGCTTTAGAAGAGCAGGCTAATAACCTTGTTAATGCTGTTTCAGCGTTCGAGTTGCCTGACACGGATGAGGATGAATCATCTTACACCTTAGAGGGTAATGGGTTGAAGAAAGTAGATAAAAAATCATTTTTTACAAAGACCCATTAAAAAATAATGAAACGTAATGTTACTGAAGGCTTATCAGATATCGCGGCTCAACCGTTAGACATTTTTGCACAGCGGTTTATGTTGTCCGATGATCAGTTTCAATCTATATGCCAGTTGATCTATCAAAAGGCAGGTATTGTACTGACTAACAACAAAAGGGAGATGGTTTATAACCGTCTTACTAGGAGGTTACGTGAATTACGGATGAATAACTTTGGTGACTATCTTGCGTTTCTAAAAAGTGATGTGCGCAATCCTGAATGGCAAGAATTTATTAATGCATTAACGACAAATTTAACGGCATTTTTCAGGGAAGCACATCACTTTCCTATTTTGGCACAACACGCTAAAAAAAGGGCAGGAGGAGTTTACCGCGTATGGTGTGCAGCTGCATCTACAGGGGAAGAACCTTATTCTATAGCAATGACGCTACGTGATGTTTTTGGAAATAGTCCTTATAAAACTAAAATTATTGCTAGCGATATTGATACTAATGTGTTGGAAAAAGCGCGAAAGGGCGTTTATCGACTAGAAGAGCTTAAGACACTCGATGATAAATATTTGAAAAAATATTTTCTTAAAGGCGTTGGTGATTTTGCAGGATACGTAAAAATCAGACCAGAAATTAGTGAAATGGTCTCTTTTCAGTATTTAAATTTACTCGAAAAACAATGGGATTTAGAAGGCAGTTTTGATGCGATATTTTGTCGTAATGTGATGATTTATTTTGATAAAGCAACACAACAAAACTTACTTACTCGATTTATCTCATTACTAAAACCTGATGGAATGCTGTTTGTTGGGCATTCTGAAAATGTAAGCCAGCTTAGCAAGGAATTCTACTTGCAGGGGCATACCGTTTACGGGCTGACACCAGCAAGGAGAGGTTATGAATAAGATAACGGTACTCTGTGTTGATGATTCGGCGTTAATGCGTCAAATCATGCGAGAAATAATCAACAGCCATAGTGATATGGAGGTTGTTGATTGTGCACCAGATCCGATAGTGGCTCGTGACTTAATCAAAAAGTACAACCCACAAGTTTTAACGTTAGATGTAGAAATGCCTCGAATGGATGGTATTGATTTTCTAGAAAAATTAATGAGATTAAGGCCAATGCCTGTTGTAATGGTTTCATCATTAACCGGCAAAGGTTCAGAGGTAACTTTAAAAGCATTAGAACTGGGTGCCGTTGACTTTGTGACTAAACCACAATTAGGTTTGCGTGAAGGCATGTTGGCTTATAGTGAGTTGATTGCTGAAAAAATCAGAGCTGCGGCGCAAGCAAGAATTAGCCGCCGAGAAGTTCAAACTCTACCTTCTAAAGCTTTATCATTTACCCCTATGATATCGAGTGAAAAATTAATTGCAGTCGGTGCATCTACAGGTGGCACAGAAGCAATTCGTAATTTTTTAGAACCATTACCTGTGACAAGTCCTGCGGTATTAATAACACAACATATGCCAGCAGGATTTACCCATTCATTTGCTGAACGATTAAATCGTTTATGTCAAATGAGTGTAAAAGAAGCAGAAGACGGAGAACGCGTATTACCAGGGCATGCTTATATTGCGCCTGGTGATTTTCATATGGAACTTCGCCGTAATGGGGCTAATTACCAAATCCATATAAATAAAGAGCCTGCGGTTAACCGGCATCGGCCTTCTGTTGATGTGTTATTTAAATCGGTTGCTAAATATGCAGGACGTAATGCCATCGGTGTCATTTTAACAGGGATGGGAAGTGATGGTGCTGCTGGATTATTAGAAATGCGCAAAGCGGGGTGTTATACCTTTGCGCAGGATGAAGCAAGCTGCGTCGTCTTTGGTATGCCTCGTTCTGCGGTTGAATTAGGCGCCGTTGATGAGGTGAAAAGTATAAACGCAATGAGTAAAGCGGTATTAATGAAAATTAGTAGTACGCAATCATTACGTATTTAATTTTATATATTTAAAAAACAACACAGTAATTTGCCGATATATTTTGAAGGAGTTTTCAATGGCAAGTAAGGATCTGAAATTTTTAGTGGTTGATGATTTTTCAACAATGCGCCGCATCGTTCGTAATTTACTAAAGGAATTAGGATTTATGAATGTAGACGAAGCTGAAGATGGTGCTGACGCGTTGGCTAAATTACGTAATTCAGCATTTGATTTTGTGATAACAGACTGGAACATGCCAAATATGGATGGTCTAGAACTTTTAAAAAATATTCGTAGTGATGCAGGACTCGCTACAACACCGGTATTGATGGTGACAGCAGAAGCCAAAAAAGAAAATATTATTGCTGCCGCTCAAGCGGGTGCAAGTGGCTATGTTGTTAAACCGTTTACCGCTGCAATACTTGAAGACAAACTTAACAAAATTTTTGAAAAATTGGGCATCTAAGGAGTCGCGATGAGTGGGGATCCAATTATGCCGAAAGATAATGTCGAAATGACATCAGATATTATCAGTCGGATCGGACAATTGACACGAATGTTACGTGACAGTTTACGAGAACTAGGATTGGATAAAGCAATAGCCGAAGCAGCAGAAGCTATCCCTGATGCAAGGGAAAGGCTAGATTATGTTGCTCAAATGACCGCTCAGGCCGCTGAGCGTACATTGAATTGTGTTGAGGCAGCGCAACCTAAGCAAGAAGCGCTGAGTGCCAATGCAACTAAGCTAACTGAGCGTTGGGACCAATGGTTTGAACAGCCAGAAGAGCTAAAAGATGTGCGCGCATTAGTCACAGATACCCGCAATTATTTGCGGGATATCCCTGAGAGTACGGCTTTTACAAACAGTCAGTTATTAGAAATCATGATGGCACAAGATTTTCAAGATCTTACCGGTCAAGTTATTAAAAGAATGATGAGTGTTGTTCAAGAAATTGAAAAACAGCTTGTCATGGTTTTAATGGAAAATCTTCCTGCTGATCAAATTGAAAAATCGAATGCGAAAAAAGAGACGGATTCATTATTAAATGGTCCACAAGTAAATAAAAACACGGCTGGTGTGATTAAAAATCAAGATCAAGTTGATGATTTACTAGAAAGTCTCGGTTTTTAATAAACTGATGAGTAAAGAGAAATATATCAATATGTGGGAGGTATATCACTCTATACTCTGCTCTTTTAGGATGGCCTACTTTATGGATAAAAAATTACTGAAGAACACTTTGATAGCACATGCTATTGAGGAAAAAGTAAGCCGCTTTTTTTAAGCGGCTTTTGATTATCTGTTTTATAGACTTTCTAAGTATTTGTAAAAGATTACTCCATCCCTACCGTATTAATATTATTGATGATAATCATTAGTCTTCATATGCTTAATATTTGCTAGGAAATTAATCTATTATCCTTTCATAGCCTAAAAAGCCCCTTAAATTTGCGATTGTTCAAGCCATCGATTTTCGCTGAATTTGTCATGCTAAACGTTATTTCATTCAGATTTTTAATCTCAATAGTTAAATCGGATAAACTGTGGCTGAAGATAGCGATCTCGAAAAAACAGAAGACCCCACACCCCATAAACGGGAAAAGGCAAAGAAAGATGGGCAAATTGTTCGTTCTAAAGAGCTCTCATCTGTTTTAATGATCTTAGGTGGCGTCAGTTTATTATGGATGAGTGGTGGATTTATCACTCACGGCTTGTATTCAATGCTGGTAGAAGGGTTTAGCTTTAATCATCACCTTATTGGTAATGAGAATCTGCTTATCCCGCGTTTTGGAAGTTTAATCAAGCAAGCTGTATTTGCCTTATCACCTGTTTTTTTAGGATTAATTTTAGTTGCAATTGGTGGCTCTGCGTTATTAGGTGGTATCAATTTTAGTAGTAAATCGATTAAATTCGATCCTAAAAAATGGAATGTATTTTCTGGTTTAAAACGTATTTTTTCCATGAATGCATTAGCTGAACTCTTTAAAGCAATATTGAAATCTCTTTTTGTGGGATTAGCCGCTACGATTTTCTTGTGGCACAACTGGAATGATATTTTACATTTAATCACCTTGTCACCTTTAAACGCGTTAGCTAATGCGATGCATTTATTAATTTTTGCCGTTTATATTACGGTTTTTATGCTTATTCCAATGGTTGCTTTCGATATTATTTTTCAAATTCGTAGCCACTTGAAAAAACTTCGTATGACACGCCAAGAAATAAAAGACGAATTTAAGCAACAAGAAGGTGACCCTCAACTAAAAGCACGTATTCGCCAACAGCAACATGCCATGTCTCGTCGCAGAATGATGTCTGATGTTCCTAAAGCTGACGTTATTGTGACTAACCCGACTCACTATGCTGTCGCTTTGCAATATAACGACAAATTAACAGCACCCAAAGTCATCGCTAAAGGTGCTGGAGCTATTGCACTAAAAATTAAAGAGATTGGTGCAGAAAATCGTATTCCGCTTCTAGAGGCGCCACCGCTAGCTAGGGCGTTATATCGTCACAGTGAGATAGGTCAAGCTATTCCTTCAACGCTCTATGCAGCTGTTGCAGAGGTGTTAGCTTGGGTTTATCAATTGAAACGATGGAAAACCGAAGGTGGTTTAAAACCTAAACAACCTATGAACTTGCCAGTGCCTGCCGCACTGGACTTTGCTGGAGAGAATAATCGTCATGGCTAATTTGGCCTCATTACTCCGCTTGCCGGGAAATTGGAAAGGTTCTCAGTGGCAAGTGCTGGCAGGACCAGTACTTATTTTATTAATACTGTCTATGATGGTATTACCATTGCCACCTTTTCTATTAGATTTATTATTTACCTTTAATATCGCACTTTCCATCATGGTATTGTTAGTGGCTATGTTCACACGACGTACCTTAGATTTTGCTGCATTTCCTACTATTTTATTATTTACCACACTATTACGTTTATCGTTAAACGTTGCGTCTACGCGTATTATTTTAATGGATGGTCATACAGGGCCTGCGGCTGCTGGACGTGTTGTTGAAGCATTTGGTCACTTCCTGGTGGGTGGTAATTTCGCGATTGGTATTGTGGTCTTTATTATTTTGGTATTGATCAACTTTATGGTTATTACCAAAGGTGCAGGGCGTATTGCAGAAGTTGGTGCACGCTTTGTATTAGATGGAATGCCAGGAAAACAAATGGCGATTGATGCTGACTTAAATGCGGGCATTATCGATGAAGAAGAAGCGAAAAAACGCCGTAAAGAGGTTGCTTTAGAGTCTGATTTCTATGGTTCTATGGATGGTGCAAGTAAATTCGTTCGTGGTGATGCTATTGCAGGTTTAATGATCCTTGTCATTAACGTGGTTGGTGGTCTTATTGTGGGTGTTGCTCAACATAATATGCCTCTTAATGATGCCGCTAGCACGTATACCTTATTAACTATTGGTGATGGTCTTGTTGCACAAATTCCAGCGTTGATTATATCAACCGCAGCCGGTGTTATCGTCACCCGTGTTGCAACTGATGAAGACGTTGGCCAACAGATGGTCACACAGTTATTTAATAATCCTCGTGTTCTTATTCTTACTGCGGCAGTGTTAGGTTTATTAGGGTTAGTCCCTGGTATGCCAAACTTTGTCTTTTTACTATTCACTATGGCATTAGCGGGATTAGGTTGGTACATCTTACGTCGTAATGCAAATCCACAAGTGCAACAACAAAAAGAAATGGAACAAGTTGAAAAACAAAACCGTGTTGTTGAGGCATCATGGGAAGATGTACAACTTGAAGATCCTCTTGCGATGGAAGTGGGATATCGCTTAATTCCTATGGTGGATAATCAACAAAATGGTGAGCTTCTAGGACGAATTAGTGGTATTCGTAAAAAGTTTGCCCAAGAAATGGGATATTTACCACCTGTTATCCATATTCGTGACAATATGGAATTAAAGCCTTCTGCATACAGTATATTAATGAAAGGGGTTGAAATCGCACACGGTGAAGCACATCCAGGCCGCTGGCTTGCAATTAATCCAGGCAATGCAGTGGGATCACTTGAAGGTGATATTACTCAAGAGCCAGCATTTGGCTTACCAGCAATATGGATTGATGATAGTTTAAGAGAGCAAGCTCAAGTACAAGGCTATACGGTTGTTGCTGCAAGTACTGTCGTTGCAACACACTTTAATCATGTCTTAACAAAATATGCCGCTGAGTTATTTGGTCGCCAAGAAGCACAAATGCTTTTTGATAGGGTAAGCAAAGAACTACCTAAAATGACTGAAAATATGATCCCAGATATGTTGTCATTAACGGTATTGCATAAAGTATTGCAAAATCTACTCTCAGAACAAGTCCCTATTCGTGATATGAGAACAATACTTGAAGCGCTTGCAGAGCATGCACCAGAGCAAAAAGATCCTGCTGAATTGACCTCTGTCGTTCGCGTTGCACTTCGTCGTGCGATTACTCAGCACTGGTTTGGTGATAAAGATGAAATTCAGGTTATTGGTTTAGATGCGAGTTTAGAGCGTCTATTATTGCAAGCAATGCAAAGTGGTGGTGGATTAGAACCAGGGCTTGCTGAAAATATAGAGCAACAAGCAGCAGATGCTGTGCGTCATCAAGAAATGTCAGGTGGTGTATCAGTGTTATTGGTTAATCATGCTCTTCGTTCGTTGCTTTCACGTTTTTTACGCCGTAGCTTACCTCAATTGGCTGTACTTTCGAATATGGAAATCAGCGAAGGTCGTCGTATTCGTATGACATCGATGATTGGTGGACAACCTCAATAATCGAAAATAAAGACTAACAAAACCACATTATTTTTGTCTTCTATATAAACCTCATATTTTGGTATGAGGTTTATATTTTTATCAATCCATAGTACCTTTAATAGGTAGAAAATTCACTAAACTAATGTTCGTTTACTAATACTTAATATATGTAATGTTTTATTTATAATATAAAAAAATTTTTAATTATTTAAAGTAAGCGTCTTATTAATGTAATAAATTTGTAATTCATTTATTTATATTTAAGGGCGTTATATGAAAAAAACTTCGTTATTTACCGTATCATTACTTTCTTTGTTAGTTTCTCAATCTTGTTTGGCAGAATCTGATATTGTTATTTCAAAACGTTCTCCAGATGCAGAGGTTTATACAGATTTAATTCCTATTGAAAATACACCATTTTATAAAGATGGAAAGGATGTAATTATTGTTCCTAATGCTACAGAAGGTGTTTCACATATTTATTATGATAAATTTAATGTTGCATCTGAGGGTATTGAGTTTGCTAATGAAAGTGCAGGCGCTAGCCTTATTATTAATGAAGTCGTATCAGAAGTAAAATCTATTATTGCAGGTGATATTGATATCAAAGGTGAAAAAGCGCAATTAATTATTGCTAATCCAAATGGTATTGATTGTATTAATGATTGTTCATTTTCAAATTTAGATAAGGTGATATTTATTACAGGTAGTAGCAAAAATAAAAACTCTGCAATATTTGATGTATCCTTAAATGGTAAGGTGAATGTTAATATAAATAATCAAAAAAACTTTATTTCTAAAATGGGAGTTTTTGCCATCATTTCTAATGATATTGAGATTAAAAGAGGGAAGTTTGACCTTGAAAAAATGAATATTACTATGGGGTTGAATAGAATGAATTTCAATACATGGAGAATAGGAAGTGACAAAATAGAAACTATCAAAGAAGCAAGCATAGGTAAAGATACTGAAATAAAGGCGAAAAAAATAAATATTTATTTTGGCAACTCTGAAGTTACTAATAATGGTAAATTAAATGCAACACATTTTATAGGTAGAGGATATAAATTTACCCATAATGGGAGTATGACTATTAATGATGATAAAGGAAATATAGAAAATAAAGAAAGAGGTAGTTTTGAATTTGATATGGCTGGTTTTTATCGCTCAGATGATTCATCATTAAAAATAAATAACACATCGGCTAAGGTGAGTGCTAAAAACTCGAACTTTATGACAGACAGCATTGTATCTATTGAGAATATGAAGGCTTTTTCGCCGAGTACTTATGAAATTAAAGGCGAAACTAAAATAGTTGATTCTAGTTTTATTGCTGAAGGCGATACGGCAATAATTGATAATTTTAAATATCATAACTCGTCAGTTAAAATGATGTCTCGTAATATGGAGATTTTTGATCTTGTTAAAGGAGGTGGAGAGTTGGTATTAAGAGGGGATTTAAAATTAATAGGCAAATTAGATGTAATAGGTACTTTAGATATGCCATATAAAGCTGAAACTACTTCATATTCTAATATTAAATTAAACGGTGAATATTTACATGAAATAGTTGAAACAAAATCCCTAGATATAATAGATGAATAATCTAAATTTAAGATAGATTGTACGAATCTGCTTCCTCCATTTATTATTATAATGATCTTGATAAAAAACTTCGTTATTTATCTTTTTATTACTTTCTTTGTTATTTTTTTCGATTTATGATTGATGCTGATGATATAGAAATAGATAAGCTTAGGTTGGCAAAATCAATAGTTGAATTTAATTCTATCTATATCGATATTAAAAATGAAATTAGTCGAACATATGATGTAGAGTTAAAGGATAAAACAGAGTTATCTGATAATACTAAAATTGATTTAAATAGTATTGACTTCAGAAGAAATTTTGTACTAAGTAATTGATATAACTTATAGTAAAATAAATCTAAACTCTTCAGGTAGTACATAAATTTTTCATTTATATAATAAATATTATTAAACATGCCTCATATTTGTTATGAGGTTTTTTTAATGCCATATTTTGTATTATCTATATATTTTATACTATTTAATATAGTAAGGTTTATTTTAATCAAATAATAAATATAAATCAGCTATTAACAGGGCTAAAAAAACTTTATTTTAGATAATAAAGGTGCATATTTGTTTTTATAATAAAAATCACTCCCTTTATGGTGAAAATAATTATCATATATTACTAAAAATGAAATGTTTTATTTATAATATTAAAAATAATAAAAACAATTAATAATAATACACGCCAAATATTTTTTTATTTCGTTTGATTTGGTTGTAAGAATAAATATTATTTGTTTGTTTATAATTTAACTATGGTAATAATATGAGTATTTTTATTAAAAAAACGAGTTATTTAATTATAACAACGTCTTTATTTTTCCCTCTTTCTGCATTTTCAGAAGCGTTAATAAGTAAAGATGAAAAGCTATCTAATAAACTTGCTGTTAATTATGAGAATGGTAAAGCAATTATAGATATAGAAAAATCAGATATTAAGGGAGTCTCTCATAATTATTATTCTCAATTTAATGTTGATAAGCACGGAGCAGTGTTTAATAATTCTAAAGATACAAATGCGACTTTAATTGTTAATGAAGTTACTTCTTTAAATAAATCAAAGTTGGCAGGGGATATTTCGGTTCTTGGAAGAATGGCTAATGTTATTGTTGCAAACCCTAATGGTATTCATTGTTCAGATTGTTCATTTAATGATATTCAAAATGTAACCTTAATTAATGGCGAAAGTGATAAACTCAATGTAGGAAAATATAAAATATCGGATAAAGGTAACATTATTTTTAGTCATGAAAATATTGATGATCATAAGTTTATTTTTGATAATATTAATCTTATATCTAACAGAGTGTTATTTATGAATAATGTTAATTTTCATGCTAACACCTTAAGTTTTTTTCATAATATTGAAAATAATTATTTATCTAAGCCAGATATGTCATCAGGATATAATAAAGGGGAATTAATAACATATAATTTAGCAATACTTAATATTGGACTTTTTAACTACTTAGCAAAGGATGCTAATTTTATTAATTTAGGTGTTTCAAATATAGGTGAAATAAATTACAATGCTCCTGGTAAATTATTAAATTTGGGGGAGTTTAATTTACTAAGTGGTCGCATTAAATCATATTTAGATGTACTTTCAGTTAACTATCCTGACCATGATTTTTCAAAGAAAGATAATAATATTAAATCTACAATGATGATAAATGCGCCAGGGGCACGTTTTACCGCTTATAATTCAAATTTAAATATTGATTTAAAAGATGGGAGTTTTATAAACAAAGGTTATGTACGATTAGAACATACCGTAATGAATTCTACTTCACGTAATTTCATCCATGATATTGGAGGAACTATGTTATCTAATCAGTCAATATTAAATATTTCCGCAACAGATAATGTAGAACTGAAAGGTATGATTCATAATGAATTAAGTAAAGATAAAATTAATATTATTAAAGGCCGTGTGATTAATATAAGTAAGGAAAATCAGAAAAAAGTTCATATTAAAAAATCACAATTTTAAATTCTATTAATATGATTTAAATCTTATAAATAGATAAAAATAATGCGCTATTAAAACTACTCATAGCGCATTATTGAGATATTCTAGTATTTTGAAAATATTGAAGAGTATTCACGATTAAACTTGAATTTTACGTCCCGCTAATAGGGAATGCTGTGCTTGTCCATCAGCGCCATAAAGTGTTGGGCTGTGGTTTTTTTTCAAAAATTCAATAGCTTCACTATTGCGTGAAATATGTTGTTCTAACAGTAATCCGTTATGATGATTAAGATTTTTTAACTCTGCCGTAATATCCATTATCTGTATCCATAAATCAGATAAAAATGGATGACCATCATAAGGTTTATCAATACCTGCTTGTTGGCTTTGTATGTGACGCTGTTGGTCTGTATGACCTAAAGCCGACAACACAAAATTCTTCTGTTCAGTTATTTCATGAAGTGCATTGATATCAATTGTGCCTGCACATAATAACTGTTGTTCAGCTCGTAAAATACCCGCAATGGCATTTAGCTGTGATAATTGAAGATCTAAGGTCTGGCGGAGTTCTTCCATCATAATCGTTAAATTTTTATTGAGTTATGCTTTCAGCAGCTTCGCGAAATAGCGCATCAGCGATTTTGCTGCTATCCATGGTTAATGTTCCATTAGCGATCGCTTCTTTTAAACGAATCACTTTTTCAACATCAATGTCTTTATTTCCAGGTTGAACAAGTTTTTTCTGTGCTTCACTCAGCTTTACGGAAATATCACCCGTAGATGTTTTTTGTCCAGTCGATCCTGCTTTACGTGTTCCTTGTGTACCTTCATTTAGGTTACGTTGAGAAACCGCGTTAATCGGAGGTAGTGGATTTGTGCGTTCAATACTCATAGGAAAATCCTTTGTTAGGCGTCAATTAATCGTCAGATGAAGCCATTGTAAACAACCTATGTGTTTTCGCCTATCATCTTACTCTTTATATCGGCGGTTAAGCTAAAAACTTTAGTGTTTAAAGTGGAACGCGAACAGTGCCATTTTCTAGTGCTTCACCCGTGACAATTTGACCTGATTTGACTCTTACTCTAATTGTTTCATTTTCTACTGCATTATTAATGGCTTTACCTTCATAACGTATTTGAAAATGGGGACCTTGTGCAAATACGGTGACGGTTTGTCCTGCTAAAATTGACCAAGGACGACGTATCATCGTTGAGGTTAACGGTTTTCCCGCTGAAATTTGTCTCATTGCAATCGCATTTTTAATAAGGACGGGATCGCGCAATACATCATAAGGCAATTTTTCAAGTGCACCTGTTGTGAGTGTAATTGCTGATTCTTTAATATTATCATCACGACTAATATTTTTTTTCGCCATTAAATATTGCCCATTCACACTCACATCAACTTGAATAAAACGACGTTGATTATCGCATTGAATAGGGATAGATAATCGACCCCAATTACGCGAACCAGCATGACGCTGTATTTCTTGGTATTGACAAACAGGCCATTTATCTTCAGACGTTAAAACAGATACCGTGACTTTATCGCTAGGCTGATGCAGCGTAACAAAGAAATCTTGCAACTCTTCTGGTAGTGATTTAGCAAAGCTTGTATTCACCATAAAGAAAAAAGCAAAAAGACCGATATAAGTTCTTACTGACATAGTTTGTGTCACCTTACTGTATTTATACGCTAATTATGAATTTGTACTTATTTAGCAACAGTAGTGTACATTGTCTTTACTGACCTTAAACGCATAAATAGCAATCCAATTTACGTCTATTCCTCCAATCATCTTTTTTTTGAGCGATTATTCTATCAACTGAAATTGTTTTATCAGCTGAGGTATGTGGCATAGCCACCAAGGATAGAAGATGCTCGATAAATTAGAAAACACGTTTCATTTTCAACAAGAAGCACTTTCATTACACAATAAACGCCAAGAAATTTTAGCTGCGAATATCGCCAATGCAGATACGCCAGGTTTCCAGGCTCGAGATATTGATTTTGCTTCAGAATTGAAAAAAACCATAGAAAACGGACGCACTGGTAGTCATGGGCTTCAATTAGCGATGACATCAGACAGACATATTCCGATTAAGCCAGGTTATCGATTAGAGGCTGACTTACTTTATCGTGTTCCACATCAAACAGCGATGGATGGTAATACGGTTGATATGGATATGGAACGTAGTAATTTTGCTGATAATAGCCTTAAGTATCAGGCTGATGTGACATTTATTAATTCACAAGTTAAAAGCATGATGGCTGTATTGCAACAAGGATAAAGAGTATGTCTTTATTTAGTATTTTCGATATTTCAAGTTCAGCACTTTCGGCTCAATCACAACGTTTAAATGTTAGTGCCAGCAATATGGCTAATGTTGACAGCGTGACAGGTCCTGATGGAGAGCCTTATCGTGCTAAACAAGTTGTTTTTCAACTAAAAGCCGCTGCTGGCCAAGAAATAGGTGGTGTTGGCGTTACTGATGTTGTTGATTCTCCTGAGCCTTTTCGCTTGGAGTATCAACCAGGAAATCCATTTGCTGATGAAAAAGGCTATGTACGTAAATCCAATGTTGATGTTGTCGGTGAAATGGTAAATACGATTTCTGCATCAAGAAGTTATCAAGCCAATGTTGAAGTGATGAATACGGCAAAATCACTGATGCAAAAAACATTAATGATTGGTCAATAAGGAGCGTAAATTGTGGGTATTTCTGCCTCAATGAATGAACCTTATGATAATACGATTGTTGGGGAAGCACCTTCTTCTTACCATACTAAAAAGAATGGTAGCGATGATATTAAAGGAAATTTCCTCAATCTTCTTATCGCTCAGATGAAAAATCAAGACCCCACTAATCCAATGCAAAATAATGAACTAACAACACAGTTAGCTCAAATATCAACCGTTGAAGGTATCGAAAAGCTAAATAAAACGGTTAATAACATAGTGGGGCAAATTGATCAAAGCCAAGCATTGCGTGCATCTTCGTTAGTTGGGCGCGGTGTCATGGTATCAGGCGACAAAATTGTTGTGTTTCAACCAACAGATGGTAAAGGTGAAACGGATGTATCTGGTGATAACAAAACACCTGATACACCCCACGAGAAAACCCGCGAAAAATTGGGCACCTATAAAACTGACGCGACTGATACACCTACCACAGAAGGTGACCACCTTTTTTCAACACCTTTTGGTTTTGAATTACTTAGTCCTACTGATTCTCTTACCATCACTATTTCAAATAAAAATGGTGAAACGGTTCGCACAATCAAAATGGATAAAAAGATGCTACCGGATGTTTATAACTTTTCGTGGGATTGTACTGATGAAAATGACGATCCTGTGCCTGTTGGAAGTTATAAATTTACCGTTAACGCCACGCTTAATGATGCTCAAGTTCCTATGAAGACTCTAAATTATGCGCTGGTGAATAGTGTGTCCATGGTAAACGGTGAAGCGAGGCTTGATGTCGGCTTAGGTAATACTGTTTCATTGGATGAAATTCGTCAGGTTCTTTAATCAACACATATTCAATATGGAGGGCGCATGTCCTTTTCTCAAGCAGTAAGTGGTCTAAATGCAGCAGCTGCGAATTTAGATACTATCGGTAATAATATTTCAAACTCAGCAACCTACGGCTTTAAAGGTGCAAATGTCTCTTTTGCTGACGTATTTGCAGGTTCTGGTGCGGGTCTTGGTGTTAAAGTTGCGGGTATTAGCCAAAACTTTAAAGATGGAAATATCACAACCACTAATCGTCCAACGGATGTTGCGATTTCAGGTGGTGGTTTTTTTCGTATTGAAGACAGTAATGGCGGCGTTTTTTATTCTCGTAATGGTGAATTCGGTAAAGATAAAAATGGTTATCTGACCAATATGCAAGGTATGCGTATTACCGGTTATCCAGTTCAAAGCGTCGATGGTAAAAATGTTGTACAAAAAGGTGCAACACCAACACCTATCATCATTCCGACTGATATGATGAATGCAAGTGCAACCGATAAATTGGATATAACGGTTAACTTAAACTCAGGTGAAGAGAAAGTGGATGCAATAACACATCCTTTTGATCCTAAAGATAATGACTCTTATACCTGGAGTACAAACTCGACCACCTATGACAGTTTAGGTAATGAGCATAACATTAACTTATTTTTTGTGAAAACGGACGATAATAAATGGCAGGTTCATGCTCAAGATGTCACGACAGGTGATGCACCAAAAGATTTAGGTACATTAGTTTATAAAGATAATGGTGTACTTGATGAAGCGGCCACTAAAATCAACGCGTTTACTTCCACTTCTTTTAAAGGTTCACAAGCAATGAATATTGCGGTGAACTTTAATGGTAGTTCACAACAAAAAGTAGCAGAATCTAGCGTTTCCAAACTCGCACAAAATGGTTATCAAGCGGGTGAATTCACCAATTTCCGTATTGAAGCTGATGGCTCTATTATGGCAACTTATTCTAACCAACAAAGCCAAGTTGTAGGTCAAATTGCATTAGCTAACTTTGCAAATCCAGGGGGATTAAATTCTCAAGGTGACAATATGTGGTCTGAAACTAATGGTTCAGGTTCACCTATTGTGGGTGTAGCGGGATCGGGTGTCTTTGGCAAATTAACTAATAATGCATTAGAAGCATCTAACGTTGATATGAGCCAAGAGCTTGTCAATATGATTGTTGCTCAACGTAACTACCAATCAAATGCACAAACCATTAAAACACAGGATCAAATCCTGCAGACTCTGGTTAGTATGCGTTAATAACGCGGGGAATAATCTGTTATGGATCATGTGATTTATACCGCAATGGGCGGCGCTAGGCATTCGATGGAAAATCAATCGGTTGTCGCGAATAACTTAGCAAATGCATCAACGCCAGGATTTAAAGCACAGCTTAGTGCCATGCGCGCCGTTCCTGTAAAGGGTGATACCTTACCAACACGTACATTAACAGTAGAGTCAACACCAGGTAGCGATCAAAGCCAAGGAACGATGAATTATACCGGTCGAGCTATGGACGTTGCATTAAGTGATAGCGGATATCTCGCTGTTCAACTTGATGATGGCACTGAAGCATATACACGTAACGGTAATATTGAACGTAATGCTGACGGCATGTTGATAGTTCATGGACGCTTATTAATGGGGGATAATGGTGCGATAGAAGTCCCTCCTCAAGCTGATGTCAGTATTGCCGATAATGGTATTGTGACAGCACATGTCCCGACTGATCCACCGAAAATGTTGGGTCAGATTGGTCGTCTTAAATTGGTTAAACCTGAACAGAATGATTTAGTGCGTGGTGATGATGGATTATTCCATCTTTCGCCACAAGGTACTGAGCGTGCTGGTGGTGAATTACCAGCAGATGACACCATTAAGGTATTTGCAGGAGTGCTTGAAGGCAGTAACGTTAATCCAGCAGAAGCCATGGTCGATATGATAGCAAATGCAAGACGTTTCGAAATGCAGATGAAGATTATTCATAGTGCAGACGATAATGCTCAACGAGCTAACCAATTGCTATCAATGAGTTAATTAGTGTAAGGGGATGACGATGATCCGTTCTTTATGGATTGCTAAAACTGGGTTGGATGCACAACAAACTAACATGGATGTGATTTCCAACAACCTCGCAAACGTCAGCACTAATGGCTTTAAGCGCCAACGTGCCGTTTTCGAGGATTTACTATATCAAACTATTCGCCAACCAGGAGCTATGACATCTGAACAAACCAATGCGCCTTCTGGTTTACAAATTGGTACAGGTGTTCGTCCTGTCGCCACTGAGCGTTTACACAGCCAAGGTAACTTAGCACCAACAAATGGTACACGTGATGTGGCGATTAAAGGGCAAGGGTTCTTCCACGTTCAACTACCTGATGGTACTGATGCTTATACCCGTGATGGTGCATTTCAAATGGATCAAAATGGACAATTAGTGACAACAAGTGGTTTCCAAATAGTCCCTGCGATTATTCTGCCAGAAACGGCGAAAAAAGTGACGATTGGTCGAGATGGTACTGTTAGTGTTGAAATTGAAGGTTCTACCGCACCACAGCAAGTGGGACAACTAACGCTGACTACTTTTATTAATGACAGTGGCTTAGAAAGTGTGGGTGAAAACCTTTACTTAGAAACAGCGAGTTCAGGTGCTCCAACAGAAAATGCACCGGGTATTAATGGCGCTGGTTTGCTATATCAAGGTTATGTTGAAACATCAAACGTCAATGTGGCTGAAGAGTTGGTCAATATGATCCAAACTCAGCGTGCTTATGAAATTAATAGTAAAGCGATTTCAACATCCGATCAGATGTTACAAAAACTGACTCAGCTTTAATTTCATTGGTTTATTTGCCTGACAGCATTCTGTCAGGCGCATTACTAAAAGAGTATCGAAGATGGATACAAAGGTCATTACTGACAATCTTGGGGCAAAAAAGCTTAGTGTCAGATGGCGTCGTCACCAACGTTTAAGTACAGCTTTGTTGGTACTGACACTAGCAGGATGCGCACAACTACCAAGAAAACCCTTGGTAGAAGGAAGTACGACGGCAGTTCCAACAGCACCAATGGCACCTGCACCTAATGGCTCTATTTTTCAGGCAACTCAACCCGTTTATTTTGGTTATCAACCCTTATTTGAAGACCGACGACCTAGAAATATAGGTGATACATTAACGATTACATTGCAAGAGAATGTTAGCGCGAGTAAAAATTCATCAGCTAATGCTAGCCGAAATGGCAAAGCAGGCTTTCTTGCATCAATTACACCTCGTTTTATGGAAGGGTTATTTGGTAATAGTCGTGCTGACATGGGTATGGAAGGCAATAGTGACTTTGGTGGTAAAGGTGGCGCTAATGCGAATAATACCTTCAAAGGTACCATTACGGTAACGGTCGATCAGCTATTAGCAAATGGCAACTTACATGTAATAGGTGAAAAACAGATATCTATTAATCAGGGAACGGAATTTATTCGTTTTTCAGGCGTTGTTAATCCACGCACAATCAGTGCGGCAAACTCTGTCAATTCAACCCAAGTTGCTGATGCTCGCATTGAATATATCGGAGATGGTTATATCAATGAAGCTCAA
Source organism: Proteus myxofaciens ATCC 19692 (assembly GCF_001654855.1). Classification (GTDB taxonomy): domain Bacteria; phylum Pseudomonadota; class Gammaproteobacteria; order Enterobacterales; family Enterobacteriaceae; genus Proteus; species Proteus myxofaciens. The sequence continues at coordinate 27,496 of NZ_LXEN01000019.1, read as the reverse complement.
TCAATGGGATGGCTACAACGCTTCTTCTTAAATGTATCACCTTTTTAATGAGTAGGTTCTAGATGAAAAAAATAGCGATTAGCCTTTTCTTTATCGTGATGACATGTGTCGGCTTTTCCGCTCATGCCGAACGGATCAGAGATCTCACTTCCGTTGAAGGTGTGAGAGAAAATGCGCTGATTGGTTATGGTTTAGTGGTGGGGTTAGATGGAACGGGTGACCAAACAATGCAAACTCCGTTTACCACGCAAAGTCTGAATAACATGCTCTCACAGCTAGGTATTACAGTACCACCAGGTACAAATATGCAACTTAAAAACGTTGCAGCTGTAATGGTAACGGCAAAATTACCGGCTTTTGGTCGTTCAGGACAAGCTATTGATGTGGTTGTTTCCTCATTAGGTAATGCAAAAAGCTTACGTGGAGGCACGTTGCTAATGACTCCATTAAAAGGAGTCGATAACCAAGTTTATGCTCTTGCTCAAGGAAATATCCTTGTCGGGGGAGCTGGTGCTTCAGCGGGTGGAAATAGCGTTAAAGTCAATCAATTAGCAGGTGGCCGAATAAGTAATGGTGCAACGATTGAACGCGAATTACCGTCTCAATTTGGTCAAGCGGGATTATTAAATTTACAGCTTAATGAAGAGAATTTTACGCTAGCGCAAACTATCTCCGATGCTATCAATAAATTACGTGGCGTAGGTACGGCTGTTCCATTGGATGCTCGTACTGTCCAATTACGAGTCCCTATTGGTAAAAGTGAACAAGTGCGCTTTTTAGCGGAAGTACAAAACCTTGATATTAAACGTGTTATTGCAGATGCAAAAGTTATCTTAAACGCAAGAACAGGTTCCGTTGTAATGAATCGTGATGTGACGCTAGGAAACTGTGCAATTGCACAAGGCAACTTATCCGTTACTGTAGATAGTCAAGTAAACGTGAACCAACCTGATACGCCATTTGCGGGTGGTAGTACAGTCGTGACACGTAATACAACCGTTAATATGAATGAACAAGGTGGTTCGTTACAAAAAGTAAACGCAAGTGCGAGCCTCAATGAAGTTATTCGCACATTAAATGCATTGGGTGCAACGCCAACCGATTTAATGTCGATATTACAAGCGATGGAAAGTGCGGGTTGTTTACGTGCGAGATTGGAGATTATCTGATGAAAGATTTATCAATGCTATCTTCTATGCCAAACATTTCTTCACCGGCATATGACAGTAATGCACTGAATAAACTCAAATATCAGGTTGGACAAAGTAACGATAAACAAGGACTGCGCCAAGTGGCGCAGCAACTTGAGGGCGTCTTTGTCCAAATGATGTTAAAAAGCATGCGAGAAGCGATTCCTCAAGAAAGCATGTTTAATTCAGAAAGCACCAAAATGTATACCTCTTTATATGATCAACAAATCTCCCAAGACTTAGCAAAAAAAGGATTGGGATTTGCTGACATGATTGAAAAACAGCTTTCAGCTAATGTGACGCTTGAACCTAGTGAAATGGCAGGCAAAACACCTATGCCACTTGATAACACTGATATTTTCCAATCAATGCCAACACAAGCGCTAGAACAGGTTTATCGCGCAATGAAACCTTATCAAACCGCATTTGAAAGTACGATTGGTAAGTTAAAAGGATTATCTGAAAGTAGTACATCTTTTGCATCTAGATTACTAGGCCCAGCGAAACAAGCAACAGAAGGTACAGGTGTTCATCATTTGTTAGTTGTTGCTCAAGCTGCTTTAGAATCGGGTTGGGGTAAACGCGAAATTTTAACAGGTGAAGGTAAGCCAAGTTATAACCTATTTGGTATTAAAGCAGGGGGTAATTGGAAAGGGCCTGTCACCAATATTATGACAACGGAAGTGATAGACGGTAAATCTATCAAGATCCGTGATAATTTCCGTGTTTATGGCTCTTATGTTGAAGCAATTCAAGATTACCTGAGATTACTCACTGAAAGCCCAAGATACGCTAAAGTACCACAGGCTCAAACACCTGAACAAGCGGCTTATCGTATTCAAGAAGCGGGTTATGCAACAGACCCTAGTTATGCCAAAAAATTGGTCTCTATTATTGGGCAGTTAAAAGGCAGTGGTGAGCAAGTCGCGAAAACATATACTCACGATTTAAGCGAACTTTTTTAATGATTTTTCTCTCAAGTTTAGAGAGAAATTACCGATAATAAACATCAGAGCATTTAAATCAATTGCCCCGTTATGCTCCGTACATACGGGATATGACTAAACGTAAAAGGATAGACAAATGTCCAACAGTTTAATTAATACAGCGATGAGCGGACTTAATGCGGCACAAGCTGCGATGAGCACTATCAGTAATAACATCGCTAACTCAAACGTAAAATGGTACAACCGCCAAATGACTGTTTTTAATGAAAACGGTGGCACGATGACCAGTCACGGTTATATCGGTAATGGTGTTAATGTCAGTCGTATTCATCGTGAATATAATGAATTTCTTGCTGATCAAATGAATCGTGCAACGGCAAAGCAAAGCGCGTTGAATAGTTATACAAAAAATATTTCGCAAATTAACGATTTGTTAGCAGATAAAGGGAACGATGTTTCATCTGCAATTGATGATTTCTTTACGAGTTTACCTAACGTCACAAATAATGCAGAAGATAACCCTGCAAGAACAACCGTGATTGGTAAAGGTGAAGCGATGGTGAACATGTTTGCTAAAGCCGACCAATCTCTACGCGATTTAGAAAAAGATATTAATAATCAAGTTACAAACACGTCTAAAAATATTAATGAATACACTAAACAAATCGCAAAATTAAATAGTGAAATTAGTCGTGCTAAAGGCTTTAATGGCGCTGATCCTAATGATTTATTAGACCAACGTGATCGTTTAATTCAAGAATTAAATACATTAGTTGATGTTCAAGTTACACAGCAAGACAGTGGCTTTGTAAATGTCACCTTTGCGAATGGTTTACCTTTAGTTTCAGGTACTCGTTCATATGAAGTTTCTGCCATTCCATCAGAAAAAAATAGCGAGCGCCTTGTTATTGGTTATAGCAATGGTATCGATGAAGTCCGTGAAGTTGATGCAAAACGTATTAAAGGTGGTGAATTAGGTGGCGCATACCGCAGCCGCAGTGAAGTGTTAGATTCTAGTAGGAATCAACTAAATCAACTGGCCTTAGTCTTAGGCGATCAATTTAATAAACAGCATGAACAAGGTTTCGACCTTAACGGCGATAAAGGTGAGAAATTCTTTAACCTTGGTGGTGCTCATGTAATGCCTAATGGCAAAAATAAAGGTGATGCGAATTTCACCGTTGATTATACGGATACTAAGCAAGTTAAAGCTGCTGACTATACAGTTACCTATGACGGAAGTAAGTGGAACGTCACGGTTGAACCAGGTAGCCGTAAATTTGAAGCAAAACCTAATACGAGTGGTGAATTAGAGTTTGAAGGAATGAAAATCACTGTGTCAGGTACACCGAAAGCAGGTGATTCTATTGTTGTGCAACCTGTTGGTAATGTGATTGCAGGTATGAGTGTTGCTATCACTGATCCGAATAAAATTGCAGCTGCGGGCGCAAAAGATACTGGGCCTAGCGATAATGACAATATGAAAAAGTTATTTGAATTACCTGATGAAAAAATTATTGATGGTAAAACAACAATTGCTGGTGGTTATGGTTCATTAGTGAGCATGGTCGGTAATAAAGTCAATACTGCTCAAGTTGATTTTGACGCACAAGTTTCTATTACCAAAAGTATTCAGCAACAGCAGCAATCAGTTTCAGGTGTGAACATGGATGAAGAGTACGGTGAAATGTATCGTATTCAAGAATATTACATGGGAAATGCAAAAGTTATTCAAACAGCAAACAGTATGTTTGATGCAATTATGCAAATTTTCTAAGTAAACCTTCATCAGAATAAGGAGTAACACTGTGCGTTTAAGTTCAAATCAAATTTATAATCAGCGGATGGATAATATTACCTCTTCGCAAAGCAAATGGATGACTGAAGGTAATCGAATTTCAAGTGGTCGTCGTGTTGAAAAACCTTCTGATGATCCGATGGCTGCATCTCAAGCGGTTATGGTTAAACAATCTGAAGCACGTAATCAGCAATATGCCACAGCGCGTGGATTTGCAAAAAATAGTATGTCTTTGCAAATGAGCTTAACCAATGAAATGGTTAATATTACAACTAAAATCCAAGAAACCTTAGTTGCTGCTGGTAATGATGCAACACTTAGCGATGAAGATCGCTCATCTCTGGCTGATCAATTACAAGGTTTAAAAGACCAACTTGTGGGCATTGGTAATACAAAAGATGGCGTTGGTCGCTATATTTTTGGTGGATTTAAATCAGATAAACCCCCTTTTGTCGCTGATACTACAGGTAAAATCACTTATCAAGGTGGTGATAAACAAATCTCTCAAAAAGTTGATAGCAATATTGAGATGATAACTAATTTTACAGGGATTGAAACTTTACAATCTTCTGGTAGTACGGGTTCAGCACCTGATATTTTTGAAGCACTGGATTCTGCTGTGACTGCATTACGTACTCCGTTAAAAGGAGCACCAAATAGCGATCGACAGGCTGCGCTAGATAAAATTGATAATGCCAATCGAGTCAATCGCAATACACTAAATAATATTTCTAGTGTAGAAGCTAAATTAGGTTTACAGCTTCAAGCGCTTGATAGTTTAGATGATTTAGGTGCAGATTCTTCACTGAGAAATTCAAAACGTCTAAGTGAGTTACGCGACTTAGATTGGACTCAAGCTATTTCTGATTATTATCAGGAAGAGTCTGTTTTACAAGCTTCATATAAAGTGTTTAACGATATGAAAGGTATGTCAATGTTCTCTATGTATCGCTAGTTTTTAGTACTGTCTCGCGACATTTTGATATCTCCCCTGGTTATCTTTTTATCAGGGGATTTTTTTATACTTATTGAAAACAATAGATGACTCTATTTTTTTAATACCAAGAATCAGATATTTTCTTATGTAGATGAAGTTTTAAAGTGATTATAAAGATAAAATTGTTTTACCTTTTTATAAAGGTATGAACCATAATTGCTTTAATATCAATATTTTCATCAACACGATAACAGCATAAATCAAAATCAAGGCCATTTCTATGGAAAGGAATATTAACAGTAAGATTCTCTAAAATAATAACAAGGTTAGGCGTTGGTATATTACTACGAATAAGATTAATGATTTCAATATGATTTACCTTCTTGTTGCTAAAGAATAATAGTTAACAATATAGTCGCTATTTTCTTTACGAATTACAAAGGTGCGAACTACCTCCTGTTACTTCAAGAATATAATACGCCTCTTACCTGGCAACTGATGTACGTGAATTTTAGAATAAATAAGCATTGATAGCCAAAATTAAAATAGATTCATTTTAATGAGATACCTGAAAAATGAATTATATGAAATCTTAAAAAATGATTATTGTAATATTAATGTACTGCTAAAACTAAGCGTAGTATAAAAAGTTATTTAAGTATAATTACTTACATTATTAACATATTAAGTGTTTTTTTTTAGAAAATATATTTTTACTGAACATTTATGATATTAGAAAGTGTAGGTAAAAAAGTAATATCTAAATTGATATTTAAATAAGCTTTCACACAAAAAATATTTAATATATATAAAAGTATTATTGTTAAATTCTAATTAAGATAAATCCTACCGCAAGTTGTTGCTTATTTAAATTATATAAAATAGTTTAATACTCATTATAAGATAATTGTCTTTTTCAATTGTTATTATTGATATTACAAACAATAATAACGTCCAGTAGCGACACTCATTTAAAGATATCTACTGTAAATTCAGGCAGATAAATCAATAAATACTATTTTTGTTTCTATTTTTATATTTATTTCGTTGATTAAACCAATGTGAAAATAATTATATTTATTTAAGTTTTGAGTAAAAATAAATCATAAAAAGTTTAATGGAATTAATACTTACAAAGTAATGCTTTTTTTATTCGCTTATTTGATTAAATTTTTGATAAATAAAGGTTTTGGTTTAATTAATATAGCATTTAACGATCGCTGAGTGGCTTATTGATAGTTAATATCTATCAAAATTTGTTTATCGATCGATAATAACGTGTTTACACTTATTATTTATAAATTTACATTATTAAACAAATCAATGAATCAACAATAAACAATCGATAGATATATAAATAATAGTAATCAAGCAACAGTCTTAGTGGTTGAATAATGTTTAATATTTATAAACAGGGTGATTTTACTATTATTTTTTTATTTATAAAATTTACCTAGTGCTATAAAAATAGATGAACAGGTTGTTAAGATGAAAAGAGAACGTTGTGAAGTATTGCGTAAAATAATCGGAAAGTACATTAGAGATGCTCGCATAAAAAAATCGCTATCAGGTGAGCAATTAGGATTATTATTGCATGTTAGCCAACAACAAATATCAAGATATGAAAATGCAAATACAAGCATTAATATTGAAACACTACATGTTATTTTACAAAAACTGGATAAAGATTGGGGTGATTTTTTTTGTAATGTCTTGAGTGAGTATGAAAAAAACAATGTAACCTATACTCGGGACTGAGGTTAAGAAAAAATAGAGTAATTAAGGTATTTGTAGAATTTAAAAATTTACTTTATATAGGTAAGAATTTTTATTTGTTCATTAATTATTTCTTAAATTTAAGAAAGTATTTTTTATATTTACTAATAAATGATTTTTGATTTTTTTAATAAGAATGTTTTTGTTGTGAATATTTTGTGTTTTTATAAAGGCTAAGTGAAAATAAAATAGTATTTATATTAGTCTCATTATTTAGCTAAATATACTTAGTGGTTTTTATTTATTAAAATTAATTTAGTAAAGAAAAGTATTAGTGCTGAGTTTAATTAGCTATGTATTTATGTAAATAAAAATAAGTTGTAAGAGTAGGGTTGATGTATTGATTAATATATTAACTTTTTGTTTGTGTAATTAATATATTACGTATTATCCACATATAAGGTAGGAAATAATGAAAGTTAAATCTTTAGCACTTGTTTTTTCAATTTTAACAGTTAGTTCATTTGCAACATTAGCAGAAGATGCAGTTAAAACAACTGTTAATGGCGGGACTGTACATTTTAAAGGTGAATTAGTAAATGCAGCATGTGCTGTGGATGTGGGATCAGTTGATAAAATGGTTCCATTAGGACAAATTCGTACCGCTAGACTTGCTAAATTAGGTGATACAAGTTCAGCTGTTAATTTTGATATTCAACTTAATGATTGTGATACAACAGTATCAAAAACTGCAAAAATTGCATTTACAGGCGTATCTTCTGGTTCTGCAAATCCAACAGTGATACCTGTAGCATCTTCAGCCTCTGGTGCTGCAACTAATGTTGGTGTTCAAATCCTTGATAGCAAAAGTGTTCCATTAACTCTCGATGGTTCAGGATTTGGCAGTGCAATTACGTTGCATGATGGTTCTAACTCATTACCGTTCCAAGCACGTTACTTTGCATTAGGTGCAACGACTGCCGGTGTTGCTAATGCTGATGCTACATTCGCAGTACAATATGAATAAGACTTCCAATACATAATACGTAAAAGGAATATATAAGATTCAATAGACCAAGGATGGTTATTATTTGGCAAATACTAAAAAGGTGGAAGTTTATGAAAAAGCTAATGCTTAGTCTACTCATCCTTTTTTCTTTATCTCTTCAAGCAGGAGGTGCGAATTGGAAAGTAGAGCTTCCTGGTGGCGAAATGCGCTTCTATGGGGAATTAATTGCAGAAGCTTGTAGTGTTGCAATATCAGATCAATCCATGATTGTAAATATGGGGCAATTAAGTACAAATAAATTAACTGCTCCTGGGCAAGATTCTGATCCTATAAAGTTTGATATCCATCTTCAAGAATGTAATCACGAGATTAGTAAATTCGTATCTATTACTTTTTTAGGCGTTGCCAATGATATTAATCACGATATTCTTTCTGTCGATAATGGAGATGATTCAGCTAAAGGCGTAGGGATAGCTATTTTTGATTCAAACAATAATTTAATTCCAATTAATAGTTTGCCTATGAAAGTTGCCTTGCTTAATAAAGAACGCGAGATGACCTTGCATTTTATGACTAAATATCGCGCAACTAGTTACAATATAATGGGTGGAAAAGCTGATGCATATGCAGATTTTTTACTTACTTATGAATAAGAATACCCAAAAATGAACAAGTATTATTTTTAATATTTTTAGTAAAAAAGGATTAATATAAATATGAAAACTGCAATAACCCGAAAAATTATTACTGCTTTATTAATAATATTTTGTTCAAGTATTTCAATACAGGCATATGCAGGTATTGCTTTAGGGGCAACTCGTGTTATTTATCCTGCGGATCAGAAACAAGTAAAGTTATCTGTTATAAATAATGAAGATAATGGAATTTTTCTTATTCAATCTTGGATAGAGAATATAGATCATCAAAAAAGTGATCAGATGATTATTACACCACCATTATTTACAATGAATGGAAAAAAAGAAAATACATTACGTATTATCGACGCAACAAATAATCAATTACCTAAGGATAGAGAAAGTATATTTTGGATTAATGTTAAAGCTATACCAGCAACAGATAAATCAAAACTAAATGAGAATACTTTGCAACTAGCTATTATTAGCCGTATAAAATTATATTATCGTCCTACTGGGTTATCGATTTCACCAGAAAAATCTGTGGATGAGCTACGTTTTAAAAGACAATCAGCATCACTTATTGCGATTAATCCAACCCCGTATTATATGACATTAACTGAGTTAACAATAGGAAAAACTAAATTGGAAAATACGCTAGTCGCTCCATTTAGTGAATCTACTATTGATGTTCCAAATAATGCAAATGGAGATGTTAGTTACCAAACAATTAATGATTATGGTGCGCTAACGCCTAAGCGAATTGGGAAAATGCAATAAGAAGTTTTTATTCATAAGTATAGTGAAACTTATTTTAATTAAATAATTTACTGATCAATATTATTTAGGTCGGAGGGGTTATGTCGTACTTAGTATCTAAAAAAAGGTTATTAGTAAGAAATGAAAAAAAATATTTTAGATACAATTCGAAGTTCCATTTTCCGATTGTTGTATTAACATTTTTTATTGGCTTTAGCTTATTTCCTTTTGAGACTAAAGGCGAGGGTGTTTATTTTAACCCACGATTCTTAGGTGATGATCCTTCCACAATAGCTGATTTATCTACTTTTGAAAAAGGACAAGAAGTTCCAGAAGGGACTTATCGTGTTGATATTTTTCTTAATGGTACTTATACAGTTACGCGAGATGTTCGTTTTATACTTGATAAAAAAAGTGAAAGTTTATCGCCTTGTTTATCGAAAGGTGAAATGGTTAGGTTGGGAATTAGCACGCTAGCGCTTTCTAAAATAGAAACGCAAACTCTCGATACTAAAAAAACTATCGATACTAAAAATAATACTTGTCATTCTTTGGTTTCACAAATAAAAGGTTCAACTGCGGTATTTGATGTTGGATTACAACAATTAAATATTACAGTTCCACAAATATTTATGAATAATGACGTACGAGATTTTATTCCTCCTGAATTATGGGATTCAGGGATAAAAGCCGCAATTTTAAACTACAATTTGACAGGCAGTACTACACGTAATCAGACGGGTAAGCATTCTACATACACTTATCTCTCTTTACAAAGTGGTGTGAACTTAGGAGCGTGGCGTTTTCGTGATAATTCAATATGGAATCACAGTACCAGTGGTTCGGGTAATAGAAAAACCAGTTGGGAACATATTGCTACTTATATTGAAAGAGGAATTAACCAAATACGTTCTCGTTTAACTATTGGTGATAGTTATACTACAAACGATATATTTGAAAGTTTTAATTTCCGAGGCATTCAACTAGCTTCTGATAAGAATATGCTACCTGAAAGCTTACGTGGTTTTGCTCCTGTCATTCGAGGAGTTGCACGAGGTACAGCAGATGTATCTATTAAGCAAAATGGCTATGAAATATACCGTAACACATTTCCACCAGGACCTTTTGTAATAGATGATCTTTATTCAGGTGGAAATAGTGGTGATCTTGAAGTGACTATCACTGAAAAAGATGGTTCAAAAAGAACCTTCACAGTACCTTACTCATCAGTACCACTATTACAGCGTGAAGGGCATACAGAATACGCCGTAACATTGGGTAACTATCGTTCAGGTAATAGCCAGCAGAATAAACCGGTCTTTTTACAAGGGTCATTATTGCATGGTTTATCAAATGGTTGGACATTATATGGTGGAATGCAATTAGCTAATCATTATCAATCAATTAATGCTGGTATTGGTAAAAATATTGGTGCATTTGGTGCATTATCTATCGATGTCACTCATGCTAACTCTGAATTGCCTGATGATAGCGATCATCAAGGTCAATCAATTAGATTTCTTTATAATAAGTCTATAAGTGAAACAGGCACATCTATTCGATTAGCAGGTTACCGTTATTCAACAAGTGGTTATTATTCATTTGCGGATACGACATATAAACGCATGAGTGGACGTACTGTTTTAACTGAAGATGGTTTAGTGGATATAGAACCGAAGTTTGCAGATTATTATAACTTGCTCTATAACAAACGCGCAAAAATTCAGCTAAGCCTGACTCAACAAATTGCTAAGCAAGCAACAATGTATATAACGGGTAGCCATGAAACATATTGGAATACTAATAAATCTGACCGGCAGTTACAGGTAGGAGTTAATACTCAATTTAAAGGGGTAAATTTAGGAGTAAGTTACAGCCTATCAAAAAATTCTTGGCAAGATGAAAATGATCAATTATTAGCCGTGAATGTTAATGTCCCCTTTAGTAATTGGTTACGTTCTGACAGTGATTCTATATGGCGTAATGCTAATGTCAGCTATAGTGGCTCTCATGATTTAAAAGGTAGAATGAATAATACAGTGGGGTTATTTGGGACGCTACTGAAAGATAATAACTTAAATTATAGTGTACAGACTGGTTATGCTGGTGGTGGGCATGCAAATTCATCAGGAACCAGTAATACTTCACTGAATTACCGTGGTGCATATGGTAATGCTAACATCGGTTATAGCTATAGTAATAATTATCGCCAAACATATTATGGGATTAGTGGTGGCGCTATTGCGCATGCTAATGGTGTTACATTAAGTCAGCCATTGAATGATACCGTTATTTTAATTAAAGCACCTGGCGCTAATAATGTTCGTGTTGAAAATCAATCAGGGGTTGCAACTGACTGGCGAGGCTATGCCGTTATTCCTTACGCGACAGAATATCGTGAAAATCGTGTTGCTCTTGATACAAATACTTTAGCTAATAATGTTGATCTTGAAGATTCAGTCATGGATGTTATTCCAACAAGAGGGGCAGTAGTACAAGCTGATTTTAAACCTAAAGTAGGTGTGAAAGTCTTAATGACTATCTTCTATAATAATAAGCCTATACCGTTTGGCGCTACTGTTTCTTTAGAAAATAATCAAGGAGGAAGTATTGCTACAGAGGGTGGCCAAGTTTATTTAACGGGTTTACCTCTTAAAGGTCAACTCACTGTAAATTGGGGGGAGGAAGCAGATAAAACTTGTCATGTAACTTACTCTTTACCAGAACAAAGCCAGTATGAGTTAATCAGCAAATACCGTGCTGAATGTCGCTAAGGGGGAGTAATGTTTAATCATTTTAAAAAAATATCTATTACGATGATTACACTTATTTTGTTAAGTCAAAGTGTAATAGCAGCAGATAGTACTATCCATATAAAAGGCTATATGTGGGATAATACCTGTGGAGTTGCTCCTGGTTCTCAAGATCAAGTTGTTGATTTATTAAATAATGCCTTAAAGCAGATGTATAAGGTTGGAGAAGTTACGCCTATTGTCCCTTTTTATATTGAATTATCACCATGTGGTGAAGCGGCTACTGCGGTAAAAGTGGGGTTTTCTGGAATTGCTGATATATCCAATACGACTTTGTTAGCAATAGAACCTGGTGGACAAAATGCATCAGGTGTGGGGATCCAAATTTTGGATGGTAATAGAGTTCCTATGGCGATAAATGCTACTAGTGATTACATTACTTGGACGCCACTCGTTGCAGGAAAAAATAATACACTTCATTTTTATGCAAGATTGATGACATCTAAGTTACCCGTTATTGCAGGTCATATTCATGCATCAGCGACTTTTACTCTTGAATTCCAGTAAATGGAGAAGCTATGATTATTAATAAATGGAAGATAGTGATAACCATGATAATAGGAATGCTATTGTCGGTAACATCAGCATATGCAGTTGATGTCAACATTACGGTTAATGGTAGTGTTATTGCTAGACCTTGCACTGTTGGAACAAAGACTGCGAATGTTGATTTAGGTGATTTATATACATACAACTTTATACAGCCTAATTCTGCTTCACCGTGGTATGCTATTTCATTAGATTTAGTTGATTGTCCTATAGGTACATCCGTAGTTGCCGCAACATTTAAAGGTGTGACAGACAATACTGGATATTATAAGAATCTAGGGACATCAGAAAAAATACAATTACAATTACAAGATATTCAAGGTAATAACTTAAATAGTGGTGCAATAAAAAAAATTGCTGTTAATGATTCAACATTATCAACTAGTTTCCCTTTACGGGTTAGGGCTCTGTCAGTGAGTGGTAGGCCTACCCAGGGTTCAGTTCAAGCAATTATAGATGTTACTTATACTTATCTGTAAATTATATCCTTGATATAAATAATTTATTAGTTATGTTTTTATTTTATCTATTTAGATTTCAGTTTATTTAAATAACGCAATTTAAATATTAAATTAAAATTTAAATTTAAATATACTTGTTTATATTCATCAATATTTAAAAAACTCTCATTATTAATTTCTTTCACGTACATTACGTTGTTTTTATTTTAATAAATTTTAAGTTAGTAGGTATATAATATGAATTTAATAAGAAGTGGAACTCTATTCGCTTTTTTTATTCTGTTTTCAACAAAGGCATTAGCGTTTGGGTGTAAGGTTGATGGTGGCCAAGAGATAGGTAGTGGTAATCATAATATCTATGTGACATTAGGGCCTGATGTCCAAATTGGGCGAAACTTAATTGTTGATTTGTCTCAACATTTAAGCTGTTATAATAGCTATGATAATTACTCGGATATAGATCATGTGAACTTAGAACCAGGCACTCGACTTACGGGGCCGTTAAATAGATTTACAGGCTCTATATATTGGAATGGCAGTACATACCCATTGCCATTAAATACAACTACATCTGTTCTACATATAGCAGAACCTTATCCTCAGCCAATGCCAATGAAGCTTTATTTAACCCCTTTAAATAGTGCGGCAAATGGAGTGCTCGTACAAGCTGGCTCTGCAATTGCTCAGATCAAAATGTATAAAATAGCCGATCTAAATGGCGGTGATCCTAGGTTTTTTACTTGGAATATTATCTCCAATACAGATATAGTAATTCCCATTGGTGGCTGTAATGTAAATAATAGGAATGCTGTCGTTAATCTTCCTACTTATCCAGCAGAAGCTGCTATAGATCTTAATATTCACTGTGCTCAAAATCGAAATATATCATTTTCTCTTTCTGGTCAAACCGCGAATGATGGAATGACATTTGTTAATACTTTGAGTAGTGATAATTCGGCATCAAAAGGGATGGGGGTTCAGATTACTCGAAATGGAACCGCTATTCCTATTAATAAGTTAGTTAGAATGGGGATTGTTGGTAATAATCCTGTATCACTTGGTTTAAGGGCCCGATATGAGCGTACTGGAGGACAAGTAACTGCCGGGAAAATAACATCTCTAGTTGGGGTTACTTTTACATATGACTAATTTCGAATATATTTAAAACCTACTTTATTTCATTTTTTGATGCTTATAATTAAAATATATTGATATAGATACCTATTAACACGATATCGTTATAGCTTTAGAAATTATTTATATAGATAAATATTAGTACTATTGATTTCATCATAAATTAGTAGTGCTATTTTTTATCTTACTATTTTTCCCCAATATAACATGGAGCCATTAGTTAAAATTGTATTTCTTCATGTGGATTGAAATACTTTTAAAATTTATTAATAAGCTATATATTAAGAAACTAATTGCTGTAATATCAGTGTAATACGATTAAACGTGTCACTAAATACACGTTCAGTAAAGACCGGCAGTGCAGGCATTAACATTGATAGTGCTAATATACCCACCGTTAAGGTCAGTGGGAAACCGACAACAAATACCGATAACTGCGGTGTCATACGGTTTAAAATACCTAATGAAAGATTAATGACTAAAAGGAGTGTAATTAATGGCATGGCTAGCATCATACCATTAATAAAGATAGTTCCACCACTTTGAACGAGTGTTAAAAGGCCTAATGAATTTAAGGTTTGATGACTAATAGGGATAACATAGAAAGTATCCACTAAAATAGAGAGTAACCATAAATGGCCATCAAACACTAAAAATAACAAGATAGTTAGCATATTAAAAATACGCGCTAAAATTGGCATATTAGGGCCACCAGAGGGATCGACAAAGGTAGCGAATGAAAGCCCCATTTGTAAGCCAATCACTTCACCCGCATGACGAACACTGGCAAAAGCCAGCTGCATCGATAACCCTAAAATAGTACCAATAAGAATTTGTTGAATAAGCACCCAAAATGCCATGATAGAAACTAATGGAATTTGAGTTTGTGGTAAACCCGGTGCAACAAGGGCTGTGGTTAAAAACGCTAATCCGATACGAAATTTTTTCGGTGTTTGTTTTTCACTAAATATAGGTGCGGTGCTAAAAAGTGCGAGAATACGCACAAAAGGCCAGAAAAAATCACTAATATAGCCGTTAAGCATTTCACTGGTCAGCGTTATCATTGTTATTAACCAATCATATTTGGAATGCTAGTAAACAGGTTATGTATATAATCTATCAATAGACTTAACATCCAAGGGCCAGCGACTAAAATAGCAGCAAGAACAGCTAAAATTTTAGGAATAAACGATAATGTCATTTCATTTATTTGTGTGGCGGCTTGCAACATACTGATAATTAAACCCGTTACAAGAGCAGCTAAAAGTAAAGGACCAGCAAGGGATAATGCGATTTTCATCGCCTCAGTACCTAGCGCTAACACAGATTCAGGAGTCATAAATTACCTCGCCACTAATTAAAGAAGCTTTGTGCTAATGAGCCAAGTATTAACTGCCAACCATCAACTAAAACAAAGAGCATTAATTTAAAAGGCAATGAAACTGTTGCGGGTGGCACCATCATCATACCTAATGCCATTAAGACACTCGCAACAACCAAATCAATAATAAGAAAGGGAATAAAAATCATAAAGCCAATTTGAAATGCTGTTTTTAATTCACTCGTAATATAGGCAGGAACTAAAATTCGCATTGGTACACTTTCACGTGTTTCAAACGCAGGCGCATCAGCAAGACGAGAAAAAAGGGCTAAATCTGTTTCTCGGGTTTGTTGCATCATAAACTGACGTAACGGTTTTGCACCATTATCAAGGGCTTGTTCAAAGGAAATTTTATCTTCACTAAAAGGAAGGTAAGCATCTTGATACATCTTATCGAACACAGGAGCCATGATAAAAAAGGTCATAAAAAGTGCAAGACCAAGAACAACTTGATTTGGTGGTGCAGAAGGTGTTCCTAATGCATTTCGTAATAGACCTAATACTATGATAATTCGAGTAAAACTCGTCATCATCAATAATACTGCTGGAATAAACCCTAGAGCAGTAATAAAAATTAAGGTTTGTACTGGTAATGACCAACTTTGTCCACCACCAGGCAATGGTTGCGAAATAACGCCAGGAAACTGAGCAAATACACTGCTAGGCAAGAAGAGCAAAACTACAGCACTTGCGAAGATGTGCCAACGCTTTAATGCGTTAAAAAATGAGACATACTGATGCATTATGAGTTGCCTTTATCTCGCTTTAGCGTTTTTTGTAATAATTGGGTAAATAGGGGATGTGTTGATGTCGTGGTTGCTTCCTGTGAGGCTTTTTCAGGAATAGGTAATTTATGCAGTACATTTATTTGAGAGGTGGTTACCCCTAATACAAGCCATTCCTGCTCAATTTCAACGACTACAACACGTTCTTTAGAACCTAATGAGCAACTTGCTTTTACACTTAGTTGAGCTGATTGCCCTTTAAATGTGCCACGTGTTAATCCCATTCGACGAAATAGCCACATTGCAATTACAATAAGTACAATTATACCCGCAAGCGCTGTACTCACTTGCACTAGACTTTGTCCTACAGGCAAAGTTTGTGTTGATGTTTGAGTCGTTTGCGTTGTCGTTGGTGTGGCAGTATTTGCCACACCTTGACTGGAAAAGGAAGGAAGCTGTTCCATTGATTAACGACTCAGACGACGCATACGTTCTGATGGTGTAATGATATCAGTAATACGAATACCATATTTATCAGAGACAACAACAACTTCACCTTGGGCGATTAAATAACCGTTAATCAAGATATCAAGTGGCTCACCTGCTAGACCATCAAGCGAAACAACAGAACCTTGAGAAAGACTGAGTAATTTCTTAATCGTCATTTTTGTACGACCTAACTCGACGGTTAATTTGACAGGAATATCCATAATCAAATTGATGTCAGAAAGATGATTAAGTGCGTCTTGTTCAGGTGATAGATTGTCAAATAGATCGGAACTATTATCCTGGTTTTTCCCAGTTTGCTGTTCCATAGCTTCAGCCCACATATCTTCAGCAGATTCAGATTGTGAATTGTCAGTTGGGCGATTCGCATCACTCATCGGTTTGTTCCTCATCCAGAGCGTTTAAAACAGGGTTAATTAGATGTTCAACACGTAAGGCATATTGCCCATTTACCATACCGTATTGGCTTGTTAAAACAGGTACGCCATCGACATGTGCAATCAATCTTTCAGGTTTATCAATAGGGATAACATCCCCTTTTGAGAGTTTCAGAACTTTAGATAAACGTAATGGGATGTCAGTAAAATTAGCAACCAATTCAAGTTCTGAGTGCTGAACCTGATTGACTAAACTATCTAACCAAACTCCATCTTCTTGACGCGCATTTTCAATTGGGGGATTGATTAATCGTTCTCGTAATGGCTCAATCATGGCGAAAGGAATACAAATACTAAATTCCCCAACCATAGAACCAATCTCTACCTGAAAGGGGGTCGTAACAACAATGTCATTCGGTGATGAGGTAATATTAGTAAATTTAACCTGCATCTCTGAACGAACATATTCAACTTGGATCTTGAATATAGAATCCCAAGCATCACGATACGCATCTAATGCTAATCTCAGCATTTTATTAATGACACGTTGTTCTGTATTTGTGAATTCTCGGCCTTCTACAGGGATAGGAAAACGGCCATCACCACCAAATAAATTATCTACGGCGATATAAACCAAGTTAGGTTCAAAGGTAAATAACGCGGTACCTCGTAGTGGTTTTAAATGCACCAAGTTAAGATTGGTTGGTACAGGTAAATTACGAGCAAAATCGTGATAAGGGTGGATTTTTACACCACCAACAGTAATATCGGGGCTACGACGTAGCATATTAAATAGCCCCATGCGGAATTGACGCGCAAAACGTTCGTTAATAATTTCTAAAGATTGTAAGCGTTCCCGAACTACACGGCGTTGCGTGTTAGGGTTATAAGGCTGAATATCCGGTTCATTCGGATCCTTCGCTTTCGCAGGTTCCTTGTTCGCGCTTTCGTTAGCGTCGTCACCTGATGTGTCATCATTCAGCAGAGCATCAATCTCTGCCTGTGAAAGGATATTATCGCTCATAATGATTATCGCAGAATAAACGTGGTAAACAGTACACCAGAAAGGATCTGTTCAGATTCTCCGGGTACGAGAGTCGGTCTCAGCGTTTCTTTTACATCTGTCATTAACTGCATTTTTCCAGTATCTGTCGCTAGCTTATTAGCTTGTTGACGTGAAAGAAGTAATAACAAACGACTGCGAACTTCAGGTAAATAATCTTGCAGACGTTTACGAGTATTCTCATCAGTTAATCGTAATGTAATACCGATATAGAGTACTCTGTCTAAATGTTCCTCATCATCAATGAGATTGACGGTAAAAGGCTCTAATGACATAAAAACGGGGGCTGGGATCACTTTTTGTTGATTAGTGCCCGCTGAACCTGATTTAGCATGCTTCAATGCCCACCAACTATATCCACCGAATGCCGCCGCAATAATGACTATCACCAATATAATGATGATCAAAATTAAGCTATAGCTTTTACGTTTATTGCTGTAATTAGACATGGACAGTTAAATTCCTGTTTTGTAGTGGATACGTGTTCACTGTTGTGGACTTCCATATCCATCTAAATCAACTTTAATTATCCCGCTATTTCTGTTTTTTAATGGCAGAAACAGATAGGGAAAAAACCATTAACTCTTACGTTTATTGACATAAGGCCCCCTCCAAATACATTTGTATTAGGCAAAAATATCAACACCGCCACGAGCAGATGCTAATTGTTGAGGTGTAAGAGTTATCTTTTGTTGTGCCGACTCTGAGGTTAATTGCATATCGTTATCCTCACTTCCTTGATGATTATCGGCAGACTTTCCACTAAATTGAGAGGAATCTGACATATTTTCTTGTTGCCAGTTATTGCTATTGTCGCTAGATACATGACTTTGCGTAAGCTGGATACCGTTATCAGAAAGCGCTTGACGCAAATGATGTATTGCATTTTCTAACACATTACGAACATGTCCATTTTGAGACGTAAGATGAAGTTGAGCTTGTCCATCTTCTATTTTCATACGAATTTGCAGTGAACCTAGCTCTTCAGGATGTAACCGTAATTCTGCTTTTTGTAAGCCATTACGACTAAACATCACGATTTGCTGATTAAACTGTTGTTGCCATTCAGGTGTGCCTACTTGAGCATTTAACACTTGTACAACGGTAGGTGAAAAATGAACTTGAGGCTGAGATATTGCTGAAACATTCGTACTATTCACAAGGGAATGAGACGTCAATGAAGATGTTGTTGTTAAGGTGTTATGCAACTCTTTTTCAGACGTCGAATTATTTGTTGCTATTTGCTGGAATACATTTTCTGTTAATTTTGTATTTTGCTGTGATTTATTACTATTGAGCTGTGCATGTATCTTCTCTGAGACAGGCGTTAGCAATGAAGCAAAAGTATCCGCTTTTTTTGTAGAAGATTTATCTGCTGGTAACGTATCAGTTTGTGTACCTTGGGTTGCCAATACAGATGTTTCAGGACGCAACTGTGTTAATAACGACTTTTCATCAAATTTTGATAAAACGTTATTATCAGTAAGATGAATCCCAGTCATTTGAGTCTCTTTAGTGAATACGCGTGTTAATGGTGAGAGTTTATCTTCATGTTTTACTGATTGTTTAAGTTGCTCTGATGTAGGAAGCGTGCGTTTTAAACCAGGTAGCCCTGCAAGTTGAACGGGTAATTCTGCTGCAAGTTCCTCTGCCGACATTAATGAAGAGGGGATTTTATTTTCAATAATGTCATCTAATTGCTCATTATCAGGTAAAGAGAGAGTTAACGATAACTTTTCTTGAGATTGCAGTTTGTTAGGGATTGTGTCAGCGACAACAGAGGCGATATCGTGGGTATCGTCTTTGTCTTTATCCTCTTGTGAGTGCTTCTCTACTTTTTTCTCTTTAGATGTATTATCTTGAGCTTGTACCGTTTTTTTGTCGCTCTGTGAATTCTGAGGATGTGTACTCAGAAATTGAGCAAATGTCGGTGCATTTTCTCCGGGTTGACTATTCGTCGCTGATGCTGAGCCGGGAGAAGGTGCGACGACATCCATGTTCAGAAGCGTTATCTCCATCAAGTTGTTCTCCGTAAAGTACTACGCTGTGCGTACTCATCCATTTGTTTCTGTTCAATGCGGTCAAGATGTCGCTTACGGCTATCTTCAGCGCGTTGCTCTAAAGTCTCAAATGCATTGAGTCGTTGCTGTTTTTCTTGCCATTGTTTAGTAGCAAGATCTAATTGCTCTTGCCAGTGATTAAGTTGTTTCTTATGTTGCTCTATGGTGAGCTCTAATGTTTTAAGAAACTGTTGGTAGTTTTGCCATGACGCAGAGGACATTCCTCCCAAATTTAATGTTTCATTAAGACGTATGCGGTATTCATCCTGATACCCGATCAACATATTGAGTTGCTGTTCCATTTGTTGATGACTCTGCCGGACTTGAGCTAGTTGAATAGCTGCTTGTTCAGCGGCTGTTTGCGCCAGTTCTCTTAGTGTCACTAAAGGTGACTGTTCCCGCATTGGAACCCTCTCTGATTATGTTCAGATTTAGTTTAATGTGATCAGTTGATTAAGTTGCTCACATGCACTCTGATAACTGCATTGCTCATGAATATCTTGTTGTAAGAACGCAGCTAATGACGGATATAACGAAATGGCTTTATCTAACAGAGGATCACTTCCTGTTGCGTAAGCGCCAACATTAATTAAATCTCTATTGCGTTGATAACTCGATAGAAGTTGTTTAAAAATTTGTACTCGTCGATAATGCGTTTTCTCAATAAGAGATGTCATTGCGCGACTAATTGAAGCTTCAATATCAATAGCCGGGTAGTGACCTGATTCTGCAAGAGAACGCGATAGAACGATGTGTCCATCTAAAATAGCGCGAGCAGAATCTGCAATAGGATCTTGCTGATCATCACCTTCTGTTAATACAGTATAAAAAGCGGTAATGGAGCCACCACCATCAACACCATTACCAGCACGTTCAACTAATGCAGGCAATTTAGCGAAAACAGAAGGGGGATAGCCTTTTGTCGCAGGTGGCTCACCAACAGCAAGTGCAATTTCACGTTGTGCCATGCTATAACGAGTGAGTGAATCCATAATCAGTAACACGTGTTTTCCTCGATCACGAAAATCTTCTGCAATACGTGTTGCGTAAGAAGCACCTTGCATACGTAATAAAGGTGAAACATCAGCAGGAGCCGCAACTACGACAGAACGTGCTAGGCCATCAGTACCAAGAATATTTTCAATAAAATCTTTAACTTCACGTCCGCGCTCACCGATTAAACCAACGACGATAACATCTGCTTGTGTAAAGCGAGCCATCATACCGAGAAGTACACTTTTACCTACACCTGAGCCTGCAAAAAGTCCCATACGTTGTCCACGACCGACGGTTAATAGTGCGTTAATAGAGCGCACACCGACATCGAGTACATCCGTTATTGCAGTACGCTGTAATGGGTTTATTGGTGGAGTAATCAATGATGCCCGATATCCTGTATCAGGAGGAGGTAGACCATCTAATGGATAACCCGAGCCATCAAGAACACGACCTAATAACGCATCACCAAGAGGTAACTGTCGACCTTCATTTTCACTTCCAGGTATAGCTTGTGCGTAAACACGAGCACCTGGTGTTAAACCTTCTACTTCTTGTAAAGGCATTAAGAGCATTTTATCGCCATTAAAACCCACAACCTCACTTTCGACTTCTTCAACCGTTTTACCAATGGTACGTTCGATAAGACATGTTGAACCAAGGGGCATAACTAGCCCCTTAGCCTCCATGACTAAGCCTGTTGCTCTAGTTAATCGACCGTATTGGCGAACACGTGGAATTTTATTCAAGGTTGCTTCTGTTTGTGCCAATTTGTCTAACCAACGCCCCAATCTCGCAGTCATTACAATGCCTCCGGTGCAGCAAGACGGCAAAGTTCATGCCAACGAGTGGCTATCGTGGAATCAAGGTCACCATCATTTGTTACAACTCGGCATCCACCAATATGAATACTGTTATCAGCAACGACTTTCCAACCATGAGCTGAAAGCGAATCACCTAATTCTTTTTCAATTAATGGAATATGTTTAGGATTGACCCGCAACTGCGGATCACCTGAGAACATTTGTTCTTGTTGTAACATCAAATTGATTTGAGCTAATAAGGCAGAACCATCGCAAACAGCAGGCTGACCAAGTACTTCTTTGGCTGCTGTTAATGCGATTTGCATCAATCTTGATGCTATAACACTGTCTAATCCATCCAGTGAATGCTTGAATTCTGCCAATAAGCCTTGCCATTCGTTAATTAACGGTGCTTGTTGTTCGATACCTTGTTGAGTCCCTTTGTCAATACCTGCTTGTAATCCAGCCTGATAGCCTTCCTGATAACCTTGGTTTTTCCCTGCCTCAAAGCCTTCAGCATGACCCATTTTTTGGGCTTTTTCTTTCATATCATCAAGCATATTAATTTGCTCGAGAACTTTCTGTTGCTGAACGACTTCTTTTTCCTGTTTTTCGATTTTTATCTCGTTTTCTACTGGCGTTTCTGCCTTTAACTCCCAATCAGTCAATTCTTTGGGAACCCATGGCTTCCAGTTATCAGTATGTTTATCAGACATAGGTATCTTCTCCTCCATGAAGAACAACTTCTCCACTCTCTGCTAATTTACGAACAATAAGCAAGATAGCTTTCTGCTCTGCTTCGACTTGAGACATACGAACAGGACCACGAGAAGCCAAGTCATCACGCATAATTTCCGCAGCACGTTGAGACATATTGTTGAGGAAGTGATCGCGCAATTCTTGATCGCATCCTTTTAATGCCACAACCAAGGAGTCGGATTCCACATCCTGTAGAATGCGCTGAATTGAACGGTTGTCGATATCGATAAGATTTTCGAAGAGGAACATTTCGTCGATAATTTTCTGTGCCAATTCGCCATCATAATCACGTACAGCGGTAATAACGTTCTCTTCTTGCTGACTTTTCATTAAGTTAATAATTTCAGCCGCAGTACGAACTCCCCCCATTTTGCTACGTTTGAGATTTTGGCCATCAAGCAGATTATTTAAGACTTCTGTCAATTCTGCTAATGCAGAAGGCTGAACTCCACCAAACGTTGCGATACGTAACATCACATCATTACGTAATTTGTCATCAAAGAGGGCAAGAATATCGGCAGCTTGACCCCGTTTGAGGTGAACCAAAATAGTGGCGATAATTTGTGGATGCTCGTCGCGAATAATATCGGCAGCCATTTGTGGCTCCATAAAATTAAGCGTTTCAATACCTGTAGTTGTTTCACGCGTTTCAGATATTTCATCCAACAGATTATTAGCGCGCTCTTCACCCAATGCTTTGACAAGAACAGAACGCAAGTAATCATTAGCATTCACATTCAAGGCAGCATATTGAACAGCATCTTCTTCAAAGTTAGCCATGACATCAATTAATTGCTGATTAGAAATTTGGCGCATTGATGACATGGCAATACTGAGTTGTTGCACTTCACGTGTTGTCAGATGTTTAAACACCTCTGCTGCTCTATCTTCACCAAGAGTCATTAACATCACGGCACTTTTTTCTGTTCCGGTTAAATTACTCATTGTTCTTTACTCATCCATTGACGAATTACCATTGCGACGACACGAGGATCTTTCTCTGCCATTTCTCGAATACGTTGGCTTTGTAACTCAGCGCTAACACGTTGACGCGCTTGTTTACGTCGTGCTTCTTCGTCAAGTTCAGCTTCATCAACATCATCACTCACTTTTAATTTGCTTTTTAGCACCGTGTTTTGTGTGGCAATTTCGGCTTCACGGCGTTTGTCAATTTGAGGTTTAACCAATTTGCGCCATAAAATCCAAGCGATGATAACGAGAAGTAGCCAGCGACCAATATCTAAGGCTTTAGACAATATTTCAGGATTTTGCCATACAGGGGTAATAACAACTTGCTCTTCAATATCATTAAACTGTGAGTTAACCACACTTAAAGAATCGCCCCGTTCTTGGGAATACCCCATAGCTTCACGAACTAAGCCTTCAATTTGTTTGATTTGTTCATCAGTTAGAGGGACTTGTTTAGTTGCTACGATAGCATCATCGCTACTTTCACCTTCCTCTGGTTTTTTCTTATCTTCAACCGTTTTATAGTTAACAATAACGGCAACAGAAAGGCGTTCAACGTTACCCACAGGGCGTTTGATATGACGAATACGACGGTCAACTTCAAAATTCGTCGTCTCATCTAAACGGCTATTACTATTCGGATTACGAGTTGCAGATGCGGTACTATTTCCTTTTGCTGGTTCAGCCTCATTCTTATCACCCTCTTTCGCTTTAGCGGTATCAATAGGTGCTTGAGGAGAGGCAACAGGCTGATTGGAAAGGGCACCAGGGACCCCCCCTGCTAACATACCGCCATTTTGTTCACTTTGGCTTAATTGCTTAGAGCGAACGGCAGCTTGATTGGGGGGTTGATTAGGCTTGTACTCTTCTGCTGTTTCTTCTGTATGAGAAAAATCAATTTGAGCTGTCACTTGTGCATGAACATTTCCACGACCAACAATAGGTGCAAGTAACGTTTCAATGCGTTGTTGATAACGGTTTTCTAATTCCTGAACATATTTCAGTTGGATAGAATTAAGATCACGACCTAAAGCATCAGGTTGTGTTAATAATTTACCGCTTTGATCAACAATAGTGACACTGCTATCAGGCATACCAGCAATACTACTTGCAACAATATGAACAATGGCATTAATCTGACCTTCATCAAGTGCACGACCTTGTAATAGGCCTACTGTCACAGATGCTGAAGGGGATTTTTGCTCGCGTACAAAAAGAGACGGTTTAGGCAGTGCTAAATGAACACGTGCATTTTGTACAGGCCCTAATGTTTCAATAGTACGAGCAAGTTCACCTTCAAGAGCACGTTGATAGTTAATTTGTTCACTAAATTGGCTGATCCCAAATTTTTCTTTATCAAGCAGTTCAAAACCAGCAGCCCCACCTTTTGGAAGCCCTGCTTGTGCAAGTTTTAGGCGTAAATCATGAACCTGAGTATCAGGTACCATAATTGCCGATCCATTTTGCGACAAACGATAGGGCACATTCATCTGTGTTAGCTGTGTGACAATTTCGCCACCGTCTTTATCGCTAAGATTACTATAAAGCACTTTATAATCAGGGCTTTGTAACCATAGAAATGCAGCAACAAAAATAGCAATTGCCGCCGAGCCCGCAATAATGAGCGGAATTTTCGGATCGGCTTTTATCCGGTTAATAATGGCGTTAAAACCTTTTTTCTGGTTCACAACGTCGGTTTTTTCGGCATTCATAGACAATCCTTGCCTTGTAGTTCGGGATGAATACTAAAAGCGTGGCGTAACAAAACAGACTCCCCTTACGCTAATATATAGACCTAGTCTCAGGTGTGTCATTATTGGCCTTTTGCGTTTCATTTAATGGCGTAATTAGCCTTTAACTTTTGCGTTAATTACTCGCTTTGGAATGAAACCCCTGTGTTAGGGTATAACTCAGTAAGCGTGTTGGTGCACATCCTTACTATGACATTAATTCGATAATTGAATCAGATGATTAACGCAGAGGTTTATATGTCAATTCCAGCAATTGAAAGTGTTCTGGATAAAATACAAATTCAAAGTTTACAAGCATCCAATATTGCAAAACCCCAACCTGTTCAGGCTGGTTTTGCTTCTCAGCTTGTTGAGGCTGTAGGCAAAATTAATGAAACGCGTGTGAATGCGACGAATAAAGTACAAGCATTTACATTAGGAACACCTGGTGTTGAATTAAACGATGTAATGGTTGATATGCAAAAATCGAGTATCTCATTGCAAATGGGTGTGCAAGTTCGTAATAAGCTGGTGGCTGCCTATCAAGAAATTATGAGTATGCAGGTGTAACTAGTTTAACTATTTGATATATAGAGAATAGTTATTTCATTACGGTTCATTGAGGGCGTATAGGGGGCGAAATCATTTAATTTTTGGTTTAATAACGATATTTGGTCTTGATCGTTCTTAGGCATCAACGCACTATAAATATCGTGTACCATTTTTGATGATGAGTTCCCCATCTGTATTGTAATGAATGCAGGATTGGCGGTGAGAATAAGAGATAAAGATACAATTAGAGAGTAATTTCTTTTCTTTTAATAAAACGCCAGTTGTTTCTTAAAATATATTTTCAATATACTTCTTGTTATCGTTCAACCTTTGATACAACAACTGGCGTGTTTAGTCATTCTTTATACACGAGATACGATATTACTTATTAACCTTTGGCGTTGGTGTTTTCTGATGAGTATGATGTGTTTTATCTAGATTGTGATTAACAGAAGAGGTTTCTTTTTTATGAATATTATGGGCTTGGGCTGATGTTGAAGCCATTGCACCATAAGAAACTAATCCGGTCAAAATTGCTGCTGTTGCAAGTAGTTTTTTCATTTTAGTACCTTATTTCTAGTGGTTGTTTAGAACAAAACTAGTAATAAGCTCAAATAAAAAACGAATCAATCACCTTTAAATAACTCTTTACTCTTTTACGTTGCAAATAAAAGACTCTATTTAACTCAAGCAAAAAATAGACATCTATACATTAATCGTATAAACATTATTCTTTATACTTTTTTTGATAATGATAAATAGCAATCTAAAAATTATCTAAGATACCGTATATATACGGTATCTATTTTATAGCACACAATAAAATGATATATTTTTGCAAAAGAAAAATACGCTTAGAAGTAAAAAGTAGTTGATATCCGAAAATAACAGAATAACTAATTTCTATTGCTTGAGCCTGATAAGTTAACCTTTTAATTTACATTAAAATGTCGTTGATAATAGTCACTAAAAAGGCACTATTTATTAGTAAGTGGCTGTATTTTAATATTATTAATTATAAATAATCTAATATTTAATGAGAAAAATATGCAAAAAAATTTACAAGAGAAAATAATAAAAATATGCGATGAAAAAATAGCCGCTAAAGGTGAGGGAGTTGGTTTATCTTTTTATGCTTTTTTTGCAAATAAAAATGATGAACCGCAATTACTTATGGATGTGGCAACGTGGTGGATTATGACACACAAACTCGACCATTTTGAAAAAGCAGTCAAAATAAAACAACTAGTACAATCAGAAATGCGTTTATAGGCATAAATGCTATTTTATCTAAAGATAATAAAATAGGCTGATAAAACGGTAGATAATTGATAATCGTCACATTAAAAGAATGCATAAACCGTTATGGTCAATACATCATTAATAAACTAAACGGTGAAGATATGGAATACTGGTTTATAGCGTATAAAGTACGTTCTAGAAATGGTGATACTTACGCCGGGCATAAAATTATCGAAACGAGTAGTGAAATTACCCCTCATATAGCCTTAGAAAAAGCATGCCAAGACGTTGCTGAAAGTGCTCAAGCAGATATTTCTGCGATTAGAGTTGTCGCTTTTAATCGTTTATAACAATTCCCTTATTAGAAACCTGCCTATTATAAAT
>NZ_LXEN01000018.1 GCF_001654855.1 Proteus myxofaciens ATCC 19692 | reverse complement strand
ACATAAAAAAATTAATAAAAAATAACTTAGGTGTTCTTATTTACTTATTAATTTTAATTAAATAAAATTTAATTATGTGATCTGAGCTTTGCAAATATCTATTTTATAATTGAAGTAAATAATAATAGTCGTTAAGCTTTATTCAGGCTAAGGAGTAGCCTACAACAAGGAATTAAAATCAACTATTTGATTTTAAGTTATTTATAAAAGGATTTTTTAATTATGACGATTTTAACAATTTATTTCTGTGGTACAAGCTCTAATTCATTTGATGATAGTAACCCTTCTTTTTGGCAAGGTGAATTAGTCTCTACACTCGCTAAAAATAACCAAGGTCGAGAGTTTGCTGAGTGGTTTATTGTTGATGGACCAGGTAGCGGTAATTTACAAGAAGATGACTTATGGGTTGAAAGTCCAAATTATTCTGATTTAAAAGGCTCTTTATTTGGAAGTGGTTGGGAAGAAAATGTTAAACATGCACTTTGTTTAATTAACGGTCATTTTGATTGGCAAAGAGAAAAATTAACGCAAGAACAATATAATCAATTAAAAAAGGCTGGTATTCCAATTGAAGATGTTAAAGTCACCGGTTCTTTTTTATGGCGTAAATATGATTATGGCAATCGCCATATTACTCAGCAACAACTTCAACAAAAAATTATTCAGCTATTTCGTAAAGAGGGGATTATCCCTACTCAAGTTAATTTAATTGGTTGGAGCCGTGGTGGTATTACTTGCCACATGCTAGCAAATGCGATGCTAAATTCACCTGAATTAAAATCAATCCCAGTTAATATTTTTACAATAGACCCAGTTCCTGGCCCACTAAATTTTCAGTCAGAGAGAGTAACTCTGGGTGAAAATGTTAAAGAGTATGTCGGATTTTATGCAAAAGATGAACGTTCTAGAGGATTTGATTGTGTCATTCCAATAATAACATCAAGTACTAAAATGCATATATTTCCAATGTCAGGAAGACATGCAACGCTAGTAGGTAATGCCTCGATAGACGGTAATAATGGAAAAAATAGTCTTTATGCTCCCGGTATTTTAGTGCGTCATTTTGCAGAAGTGTGTTTAACACGTTGGGGATGCAATTTATCAAATAAATTAGTACTGACGGATAAACAAATATCTGAATATCAAATGGAAATAGAAGAGGATGCTGAAAAATATCTTGCGATGCGTCGTACCACTTATTCGCTTTATGATAGTACGGGTAAAGATGAACGCAAAGTATCATTAGGTAAGACAGGAAAAGCGTTCTCAGAGATTTACGGTACACAATATAATCCTGCAGCAGGTTTAACGCTCGATTATAAGAAAAATATTGATATGTATGATGTGATTAAATAATCCATTTATTGATATTCACTTTTTTTAATAAGATCGTCTGTAATAAACGGACGATCTTTATATTATCGATAAATTTGCTATATTAGAGTTAACTTATATTAAAGGGCAGAGATTAAAGGTTGGATTAGATGACTTGGATTTTGAAATCATTTTCAGAACTTACTCTTGATGAGCTTTATGACATCATTGCATTAAGAAATGAGGTATTTATTTGCGAGCAACAATGTATTTATCAAGATATTGATGGTTTAGATAAACAAACATGGCACTTATTTGCAAAAAGTGAAAATAGTCAACAAATAATAGCATATACACGTTTATTACCGCAGGATGTTACTTTTTCTCAAGCATCAATAGGTAGGGTGATCGTGGCTAAAGATTATCGAGGAAGTGGTCTTGCTCATGAATTAATGACAAAAGCGATTTCAATGACACTTGAATTATTTAATACAAATACAATTAAAATTATGGCTCAAGAGTATTTGGTGTCTTTTTATCAATCACATGGCTTTGCTATCACTTCAGAAAGTTATCTTGAAGATAATATTCCTCATATTGATATGCTATTAACACAATATAATGAGGGATAAATAGCATTAAAGTGTTCCCGATAACAAATAAAAAGCGGAATTAATAAGATGTTACACAGATTAAAGACGCCATTAGCTATTAAAAGTAGCTTTTGGCGCAGAGGTTAATTATTTGAGATTGAGATCAGGGTAATAGCTATGCTCTGTAAACTGACCATAGCTATTTTGTATCCTCTGCTCTTGTCCAGTCTGTTTTATTAACATACCAAGCTCATCTAATCTTGCCCGTAATAAATTGCGCGTCTCATTTTCATTTTCTAATATATTTTTTAAAACCTCAGTGAGTATTTGTTGAGTAGCTAGCTGACAATTAGCGGGCTTAGCTAATTTAGTCATTGCCTCTACGCTTTTTAAATAATCCATTTCCATTTCTATCAGCTTGTCCCATTGCTGATTATTGGCAAGCGTTAACATTTGCTCACTTAAATTTAAAACATGACTGTAAGCCGCCATAATGTCCATATTGTTATCCACTCTATTTTAATAAGAACTAATCTGTGTGCCAATTTGTTGCCAAGCATCAGAGATTTCAGTTAAGAGCTTGATGACTTCATGAATTTTTTCTGGATTATTTTTTAAATTAGCGTCAAGCAATTGACTAACCATATAGTCATAAAGCAATTCTAAATTTTCTGCTAATTCCCCACCTTTTTCCTTATCCAAACCTTGTTTTAAACCACTACTTATAATATTAATAGCTTTAGAAATATTCTCGCCTTTACCGGCGATATTTCCTTGTTCCATTAATATTAGTGCACGGCGAAGGGCGCTAAGCGCCCCATTAAATAAGATCTGGATCAGCTGGTAAGGAGAGGCATTTAAAATCTCACTTTCAATGTCTATTTGCGCATACATTTTACTGGCTGATTGTTGATACATAATATCCTACTTTTAATTACATTAATAAGCGACCAAGTGATGAGCTTGCGTTCGTCATGGAATTTACCATTTTATCTAATTGCTGGAACTGATGTTTATAACGTTCCATTGTCGCTTCTATATTGCGTTTTGTATTTTTAATTTGATTATCTAATGTTTTTTTGCGTTTTTTTACACCATCAGTAGCAACATCTAGCGTACCATCATTAGATTGCAGTGTTTTTTTCAGGAAATTATAAGTTTGAGTACCAAAGCCAGTCTCTTTACCATCCCCCATAAAAAATTCTTTTACGTTAGCAGGTTTTTCCTTTAACGCATCATCGAGTTTTTTACTATCAACATCTAATGTACCGTCTACTTTAAATTTGATACCCATTTTATTTAGCGTATCAATATCTGTAGAATTTTGAGAACGTGTAATATAGCTTTTTAGCTCAGACATAATCATACGGCTAGTGCTATCACCTAATAACACACCGTTGTCTTTTGCCGCATCTTCACCTTTTTCAACTTGAGTATATTTAGTCAAGTCTTTGTAGGTCTTACTTAATTCATTATAAGCATCTGTCCACGCGCTAATGGCCTTTTTCATTGGCTCAATATCACGTTCAATACTAACAATTTCTGGTTTATCAACACCGTCTTTATTATCGTCGGTTTTTTTCTTTAGATTTAAGATAATCCCTTCAGGAGCATCTTTAATCTCATTAGTTTGGCGTTCAATTTCAATACCATTAATACTGAGTTTGGAATTTTGCGCTTTAACAACTTGAGTAATACCTGATGTTTTATCAACTAAATTTGAATCTGGTTTTGAAGGATCGAGAGGTGCAGTATTTTTAGGATCGTAGTTAAGGAATTTAGCAAGGTCATCATCTCCATCAACCTTGATAACCATCTCTGATTTTGTACCTTCTTTTCGAGATGTCAGGGTTAAATAGTTTTCACCATCTTTTGCTTTTACAATAGTTGCAGAAACATTCCCTTCTTTCTTATTGATAGCATCGCGCAATTCAATAATAGAGGTTTGTTTATCTGATAATGTAATAACAAGAGGCTCCTTCTCACCTTCTTGCGTAATTGTCAGCGTTCTTGTATTGCCATCACCTAATGTTTTGCCGATAGGTTTTTTTACATCATCAACAGCGGTTGTTTTTAATGACTGAGATTTAGCAAGTTGCTCAACTGAAACAGTGTAGTTACCTACGCTAGCTTTACCATCAGTTGTTACTTTAAACGCATCAAATTCATCATCAACTTTTGTCGCAACAATTTTGTCGAATTTTTTTAAATCTTCTGAGGCTTTTTGTAATTTATCAAGTTGTCCACGCATTTTTCCATAAGCGGTAATTTGCGCTTCATAGCTTTTCATTTGTTTATCTAGGGGCTCAAGGCGTTTATTTTCCGCTGCCTCTAATTGAGCCAAGGTTTGGCCTAGAGGCATCCCTGAGCCTGCGCCTAATGTTGCAATACCAGCCATACTGGTCTCCTTTCTGTGTTCTTAAGATAATCCTCAAAAAACATTATCGGTATTCTAGGCAAAAAGTTTACGTGTTTTTCTTTTTTTCTATAAGCCAAACAAGCGTCCATAAAGAAGCCATTTATCAGCATCATAAAATAGAGTCGTTTTAAGAAAAAAATGGTGACAGACAAGAATTGATAAAATTAATATAAAAAAATGATAAATTAATTTCTTTGTTTATCATTAAGTTGAGTATCATTCTATAAAAAAACACAGAAAAAATTGTTAGAAAAGTTAAAGGTTATATGTGGGGTGCCGATAAAACTGTTGCCGGTGATTTACACCGAAATGAATAGGCAAACTTATATTTTATCGACTTGATTTTAAAGGAATCTAGCTATGGCACAAGTCATTAACACAAACTACCTTTCTCTGGTAACTCAAAACAACCTGAACAAATCTCAGGGTGCTTTAGGAAGTGCAATCGAGCGTCTGTCTTCTGGTCTGCGTATCAATAGCGCAAAAGATGATGCAGCAGGTCAAGCGATTGGTAACCGTTTCACTTCTAACATTAATGGTTTAACTCAAGCTTCACGTAATGCGAACGACGGTATCTCAATCGCTCAAACTACAGAAGGTGCATTAAACGAAATCAACAGTAACTTACAACGTATCCGTGAGTTAACTGTTCAAGCTAAAAATGGCACAAACTCTGACTCAGACATCACTTCAATCCAAAACGAAGTTACTGAACGTTTATCTGAAATTGATCGTATTTCTGAACAAACTCAATTCAATGGTGTTAAAGTACTGAGCGGTGAGAAGTCAGAAATGACTATCCAAGTCGGTACTAACGACAACGAAGTTATCAAATTTAACTTAGATAAAATTGATAATAAAGTATTAGGTGTTGAAAGCGATAAATTGTTTGAAAAAACAGCAGCTGGTACTGCAAAAGCGAAAGGTGATGCAGTTACAGCTGATGATATCAAAACTGGTTCAGTTTTTGATGCTGGTATTAAATCAGCAACTAAATACAAAGAAGCGGGTGCTGAAGTTGCTAATAAATATGTAATCACTAAAGATGATGGTACAGAAGTTATTGCTAACTTAAAAGATGATGCTGGTAAAGTTAAAATTGATGGCACTGAAGAAGCATTTAAAGCAACTGATGGTAAAGCAAAATTAGATGTTAAAGATAACGCTTTAGAAACTTTAGACAAAGCTATCAACAAAATTGATGAAAGCCGTTCTAAATTAGGTGCGATTCAAAACCGTTTTGAATCTACTATCAATAACTTAAACAACACTGTTAACAACTTATCTGCTTCACGTAGCCGTATCTTAGATGCTGACTATGCAACAGAAGTGTCTAACATGAGCCGTGGTCAAATTCTGCAACAAGCGGGTACTTCAGTACTTGCTCAAGCAAACCAAATACCACAAACAGTTATGGGTCTGTTACGAGGTTAATTCGTACACTGGCACAAAAGATACCTTTCTATATCAAAGGCGCTCAGCAGAGCGTCTTTTTTTATTCTTATTATTTATTCTACTTCTCAATAACTTCTTAAAAATTAACAGACTGGCTTTTATTGCTATTTTCGCGACGCCAAAAATCGTAAAACCCTCGGAATTGATGACGATAGTGTTTAGGTAAGGTTATTACAGTGACGTAATAGCCACCTATTCATTTTATTGTTTTTAAAATCAAGTCGAAGGAATATTGTATGGCACAAGTTATTAATACTAATGTTCTATCATTAGTTACTCAAAATAACCTAAATCGTTCACAAAGCGCATTAGGGAATGCAATCCAACGTTTATCTTCAGGTCTACGTATTAATAGCGCAAAAGATGATGCTGCGGG
This sequence comes from Proteus myxofaciens ATCC 19692, assembly GCF_001654855.1. Taxonomy (GTDB): domain Bacteria; phylum Pseudomonadota; class Gammaproteobacteria; order Enterobacterales; family Enterobacteriaceae; genus Proteus; species Proteus myxofaciens. The sequence goes on along the minus strand of NZ_LXEN01000018.1, from coordinate 19,244 downwards.
TCAAGCAATTTCAAACCGTTTCACTGCTAATGTGAAAGGGTTAACTCAAGCAGCACGTAATGCGAATGATGGTATTTCAATCGCACAAACCACGGAAGGCGCGTTAAACGAAATTAATAACAACTTACAACGTATTCGTGAATTAACCGTTCAAGCTAAAAATGGTTCAAATTCAGAATCAGATATTAAGTCAATTCAGGAAGAAGTGACTCAACGTACTGCTGAAATTAACCGTATTTCAGAGCAAACTCAATTTAATGGCGTAAAAGTCTTAAGCGGTGATACTGCATTAAATCTGCAAATTGGTGCAAATGATAAAGAGCAAATCAGTGTTGATCTGAAAAAGATGGATGCCACAGTACTGGGTGTTGATAAGTTGGATCTATCAGCAAAAAGTGTATTAGGTTCAAAAGCAACATCAGTTGAAATAACCACTGGTACTGCACCTACAGCAACGACTGAAACACAGAAAATAGATACATCAGACTTAGATGGTAAAGTAAAAGCAGGTACTATTAAAAGCTATGATATCTACTATGCTAAACATGCTAATGGTAATGATGATAAATCAAAAGTTATTGTTCATACTGTAGATGCTAAGGGTGTGGAGTCTTATAATGAAGGTAATGTAACCCCAGGTAAAGCAGGTGCTGGTGCGAAAGTAGATAATACTGGTAGTGCTGTAAAATTTGATGAAGCCAAAGAAAAACCACTAGAAACCCTAGATAAAGCATTAGCCCAAGTTGATAGCCTGCGTAGTGCAATGGGTGCAGTACAAAACCGTTTAGAATCTACTATTAATAACTTAAATAATACAGTGACTAATTTAAGTGCAGCGAATAGCCGTATTTTAGATGCTGATTATGCAACAGAAGTCTCTAATATGAGTAAAGGCCAAATTCTGCAACAAGCCGGTACTGCGGTATTAGCACAAGCTAACCAAGCCCCTCAAAACGTATTATCGTTATTACGATAACATTCTTATAAATATATTTAAATATTAAAATAAAAACCATTAATTTATTTTTAAATACGAAATTAAAATGACCATATTTATTTAAATATTGATTATGTATTTAGGAATTTAATTAGTGGTATTTAATAAACGCCAATAAAGGAACTTATTATGGCTCAAGTTATTAATACCAATGTGTTATCACTGGTGACTCAAAATAATTTAAATCGTTCACAAAGCGCATTAGGGAATGCTATTCAACGTTTATCTTCTGGTCTACGTATTAACAGTGCAAAAGATGATGCGGCAGGCCAAGCGATTTCAAACCGTTTTACCGCTAATGTGAAAGGGTTAACTCAAGCTGCACGTAATGCGAATGACGGTATTTCAATTGCACAAACCACTGAAGGTGCATTGAATGAAATCAATAATAATTTACAACGTATTCGTGAATTAACCGTTCAAGCAAAAAATGGTTCAAATTCAGAATCAGATATTAAGTCAATTCAGGAAGAAGTGACTCAACGTACTGCTGAAATTAACCGTATTTCAGAGCAAACTCAATTTAATGGCGTAAAAGTCTTAAGCGGTGATACTGCGTTAAATCTGCAAATCGGCGCTAATGATAAAGAGCAAATCAGTGTTGATTTGAAAAAAATGGATGCCACTACTTTAGGTATCGATAAATTAGATTTATCCGTTAAAACATCAGGGCCTCATGGTAGTAAAGCAAGTTCCATGGAAATAACAGGTAAGGTATCCGCAAGTGATCCTTATACAAAACAAAACTTTGATATCGATACTACGAGCTTAAAAACAACGTTACAAGCATCAAATGAAACACTAAGTGATGTCTATTATGGCGTAGATTCAAATGGTAAAGAAGATAAATCTAAATTAGTGATTGAAGTTAAAGACAAAAATGGTGATACCAAATTCTATGAAGGTACTCAAGATACATCAAATGTCCTAAAAACAGCAGATAAAACCTTTATTCCTGGTGGTAAAATTGAATTAACTAAAGGTACCGAAATAAAATCAGCGTCTCCGTCTATTAATGATGCTCCTTTAAAAGGGTTAGATGATGCACTAGCACAAGTTGATAGCTTACGTAGCGCTATGGGTGCAGTACAGAATCGTCTAGAATCCACAGTCAATAACTTAAATAATACCGTCACTAATTTAAGTGCAGCAAATAGCCGTATTTTAGATGCTGATTATGCAACAGAAGTGTCGAATATGAGCAAAGGCCAAATTCTGCAACAAGCCGGTACTGCGGTATTAGCACAAGCTAACCAAGCACCTCAAAACGTATTATCACTCTTAAGATAATAGTAATTAAATAAATATTAAAACTTACTATTAATTTATTTTTAAATACGAAATTAAAATGACTATTTTAATTAAATATTGATTATGTATTTAGGAATTGAATTAATATTATTTAATAAACGCCAATAAAGGAACTTATTATGGCACAAGTTATTAATACTAATGTTCTATCATTAGTTACTCAAAATAACCTAAATCGTTCACAAAGCGCATTAGGGAATGCAATCCAACGTTTATCTTCTGGTCTACGTATTAATAGCGCAAAAGATGATGCCGCGGGTCAAGCAATTTCAAACCGTTTTACTGCCAATGTAAAAGGATTAACTCAAGCCGCTCGTAACGCCAATGACGGTATTTCTATCGCACAAACTACAGAAGGTGCGTTAAACGAAATTAACAATAATTTACAACGTATTCGTGAATTAACTGTTCAAGCGAAAAATGGCTCAAACTCAGAATCCGATATTAAGTCAATTCAAGAAGAAGTCACACAACGTACAGCAGAAATTAACCGTATTTCAGAACAAACTCAATTTAATGGCGTAAAAGTCTTAAGCGGTGATACTGCATTAAATCTGCAAATTGGTGCAAATGATAAAGAACAAATCAGTGTTGATCTGAAAAAGATGGATGCTACTGTGCTAGGTGTTGATAAATTGGATTTATCTGCTAAAGGTGCATTAGGTGCAAAAGCAACAGATGTCGTTGTTAATAAAGGGAAGCCTACTGAAGAAACAGTAGGGTTTAAGTTTGAACAGTCATTTATTGATACAGTTAGTGCAACAGATAAAACTAAAACATATAAGAGTTATGAAGTGCTACATGGAACTGATAGCACAACAGGAAAAGATGATAATACATCAATAATTGTAAAAGCCACAAAACAAGATGGTACAGTTGAGTATTTATCAACAACCGTTGACCCTGCCGCAACACCTGGTGATGAAGCAACGGTAAAAATAGGCAAAGCACTCACTATTGATGAAGCAAAAGAAAAACCACTAGAAACCCTAGATAAAGCATTAGCCCAAGTTGATAGCCTACGTAGTGCCATGGGTGCAGTACAGAATCGTCTAGAATCTACAGTCAATAACTTAAATAATACCGTCACTAATTTAAGTGCAGCAAATAGCCGTATTTTAGATGCTGATTATGCAACAGAAGTGTCTAATATGAGCAAAGGCCAAATTCTGCAACAAGCCGGTACTGCGGTATTAGCACAAGCTAACCAAGCCCCTCAAAATGTTTTATCACTACTACGTTAAGCTTTGATTTTAAATTAAATTCTTTTAGTAAAACAAATACCCATATTGTTTATTCAATATGGGTGTTTTCTCATCTATTTAATAATAATATTAATCAATTATCTTGTGTGTGGTTTTAATAAATAAAAGTTAGCTAAATAATGAAAAGTAAATTCTATGATTTATATGTTATTTTTTATTAACATTTTTATGAACAGAGACATCATTTTTGAGTGAATTCATTTTTAATGCGCTAATTTATCAATTTAATTAACGGTTTTTCTAAGGATTAGTCGTTTAATTTTAGGATAAAGTATCTTGCGTAATGTAATGACAAATTAATTTTTCAATGAAAACCCAATTTCCACTGAAAATTTGGCATAGGTGAAAAAGAGAGGCTTTTGTTTCACTGTTCAGTCGATTGCTAAGTTTATTTCGCCGGATAATGATATTCGGTCTTTTATCCAAAGGTGTCTTTTGTTGTGAGTGATTTGTATACCGCCGAAGGCGTGATGGACAAAAATAGCCTCTGGGAGCGATATGTCCCGTTGGTTCGCCATGAAGCATTACGATTACAGGTTAAATTGCCTGCTAGTGTTGAATTGGACGATCTTTTGCAAGCGGGTGGAATAGGGCTTCTCAATGCCGTTGAGCGATATGACTCAATGCAAGGTGCCGCCTTTACCACTTATGCGGTTCAACGTATTCGTGGCTCAATGTTAGATGAGTTGCGTAGTCGCGATTGGGCACCACGCAGTGTGCGTCGTAATGCAAGAGAAGTCACACAATCTATTCATCAGTTAGAGCAGGATCTTGGACGACCACCAGCAGAACAGGAAGTTGCTGATCATTTGCAGATTGAGTTAGCACAATACCGTCAAATCTTATTAGATACAAATAACAGCCAATTGTTCTCTTATGACGAATGGCATGAAATTTACGGTGAAAGCTGTGAACCGTCTCAAGACGAAGATCATAATGACAACCCATTACAGATGTTATTGGAAAGTGATATTCGCCAAAGAGTCATAGACGCGATAGAATTGCTACCCGAAAGGGAAAAAATGGTTCTTACCTTGTATTATCAGGAAGAACTTAATTTGAAAGAAATAGGTGCAGTGCTTGATGTCGGGGAATCTCGCGTAAGCCAGCTACACAGCCAAGCCATAAAAAGGTTGCGAGCACGCCTAAACCCAGAGAAATAGAAGTTTTGCTTATTTTTGTTTTTGTTTAAGACTACAACACAGGGCTTTATCTCTTATGTCTGTTTCAACACAAAAGAAACGGCCTCTAAGCCGTTATATTAAAGACTATAAACACAGCCAGACCCATTGTTTACATTGCCACAAAGCGCTTGATAGAATTTCACTTGTCTTCAATCGCCAAGTTATCAATAAAGAAGCCATTTCTGAAATGACGGATTTAATTGATGATGAAACATGGGGAACACTTCAAGAGAAGTTTTCTGCACTATGTCGTTTCTGTAGTGAGATTTACTGTAATAGTGAAACTGACTACTTTGACATTATGTCTTTTAAGCAGTATTTATTTGAACAAACGGAGATGAGCCACAGTACTGTTCGTGAGTATGTGGTTCGTTTACGTCGTCTCGATGAATTACTGACTTCAACGAATTTCCCTCGTCAAGAATTTACAACAGAGAAAATTCAGTCAGACCTGAGTAAAAAGCTCACTCCCTCAGCATTTAGTAACTACAATATCGCACTGCGTAAGTATGAGCAATATCTCGATTGGTGCCAAGATGCACCTTCAACGATGATTAGTAGCCACTAATAGCGCTCAAGAGAGACCTTAAAAGGAGCAGATAATACTGCTCCTTTTTTATTTAATTAAATAAAAAAAACGCTCACAAAGGAGCGCTAAATAATTCAAAGTTCATAAAGATGAAACCAATCTTTAGATTAGTTTCGATGTCAGTATAAGAATCAAAAGTAAAAGACGCGAATAACAACCTATAAAAAGTGATATTGCTCACATAATAAAAACCACTTTGAATCGCATTAATATATCAAAGTGGTTATAAATAAAGACTTAAATTGTTATTACATTAACTGATTGTCATTAAGCTCGCATTACCACCGGCGGCAGTAGTGTTAATACTTAATGCTCTTTCATGGAGTAAACGTTCAAGCAATAACCCTGTTTCCCCACGTGAAAAACCTTGTACTGATAAAATAGCGCCTTTACGTTGAGCGACTTTCTGACAAACATCTCGCAATTGGTCACTATCACCATGGAAGATGATGGCATTAATATTAACGGCGTTATCATCCCAACTTTCAGTCAGAGTAATATGCTTTCTGATATGGTCTGGCAATTGTTGATAGTATTTTTGTGAGAAGTTACTATTTACTAAGATGGCGTGGCAACCAGACGCTAAAACGCCTGCAATTTGTGTTAGCGCATCTTGCTCATTATCTGAAATACACAGCACGTTGCCACAAGGCACAAGTTGATAGGTATTTCTCTCTCCTGTAGGGCCTGGTAAAACGCGTAATGTGCCTGCTTGTGAAGCTAATTCATAGTCTGCTAGTGCTTCAAGATGTGAGGCGTCTACTTTGTTTGCTAACCATTCCATATATCGCTGATAAGTCGGTAATAGTGCATTACGCATTGTGGTATCAAGAGGGAGCGTTTTATCTTGACGCGCTAAAGTTTGCGTTACTGCATTTTCAGGGCGCGTTGATAATAAACGATAGAGGTAAACCGGTCCTCCTGCTTTAGGTCCTGTTCCTGATAATCCTTCACCACCAAAAGGCTGTACGCCAACAACAGCACCTACCATATTACGGTTTACGTATAAGTTACCGACTTTGGCATTAGCTGCAACATAAGCAATAGTTTCATCAATTCGAGTATGAACGCCCATCGTTAATCCATAACCCGTTGCGTTAATTTCAGCTAATAATGCAGGTAATTCTTGGCTTGAATAACGAACTACATGTAATACAGGACCAAAGATCTCTTTTTTCAATGAACTGACTTTATCAAGTTCAATTAAGGTGGGTTGAACAAATGTGCTTTGTTGTTCAACTTGCTTAGATAGGCTATTAAGAGATGCTTGATACACTTCGAAACCCGCAGTACGCATTGCTTGAATATGCTGGTCAATACCCGTTTTAGCTTCCTTATCAATAACAGGGCCAATATCTGTTGATAACAAGCTAGGATCGCCAATAATGGCTTCTGCCATTGCACCTTTTAACATTTCAATGGTGCTATCTGCGACTTCTTCTTGAATACATAAAAGACGTAATGCTGAACAACGTTGACCTGCGCTATCATAAGCTGATGCCATCACATCAGTAACAACTTGTTCTGTTAATGCAGACGAATCAACAATCATTGCATTTAAACCACCTGTTTCTGCAATTAAAGGAACAGGATGGCCTTCGCTATCTAATCGACCCGCTAAGGTTTGTTGTAAGATATGTGCAACAGCGGTCGACCCTGTGAACATTACACCGCGAACACGCTCATCAGCGACTAAACGAGCACCAATCGTTTCACCTTGTCCTGGTAATAATTGCAGTGCGAAACGAGGAATGCCTGCTTGATAAAATAACTCAACAGTTTTAAATGCAATTAATGGAGTTTGTTCTGCTGGTTTTGCTAATACCGTATTACCTGTTGCTAATGCAGCAGCAATTTGCCCACTAAAGATGGCTAATGGGAAGTTCCATGGGCTAATACATACAACAGGCCCTAAAGGTCGATGGGTATTATTATCAAAGTCTTGTGCGACTTGTGACGCATAATAATAAAGGAAATCAATCGCTTCACGAACTTCAGCTATTGCATTACTATACGTTTTACCTGCTTCACGCACTAAAATACCCATTAATGGCCCCATTTGTTGTTCCATTAATTCCGCAGTGCGTACTAATAACGTTGCTCTTTCTGCTGGCGGTGTTGCAAACCAAATCTCACCATTTTCTTTTGCGAGATCTAAAGCAAAATCAGCCTCAGATTCTGTTGTTTCACGAACTTCACCAACAATATCAGAGTGATTAGCTGGGTTGATAATATTTTGTGACGCAATATTTTTTTCTGCTAACGTAAATTCGCCACCAAGAAGAGGCTCACAACGTATTTGTTCAGTAGCCGAAGTTAAGAGTGCGCTAGAAAGGGAGGCCAGACGATGTTCGTTTGACATATCAATACCTGCTGAGTTTCTACGCTCTTCACCATAAAGATTATCAGGTAGTGGAATTTTAGGATGTGATAATCCAATTTGTCCTTCTGCTTTCGCTATTTCGTTAACTTCTTTTACAGGATCAGCCACTAATTCATCTAATGAAATAGTGGTATCAGCAATACGATTAACAAATGAGGTATTTGCGCCATTTTCAAGTAAGCGACGTACTAAATAAGCGAGTAATGTCTCATGTGTTCCAACTGGTGCATAAATACGGCAAGGTCGGCCTAATTTCCCATCTGCAATTTTGCCCACAACTTGTGCATAAAGTGGCTCACCCATACCATGTAAACACTGGAATTCATATTGACCAGGGTAATAGTTTTGACCCGCTAAATGATAGATAGCAGAAAGCGTATGTGCATTATGAGTGGCAAATTGCGGATAAATAAAGTGAGGTGATGCGAGTAACTTTTTAGCACAAGCCAGATAAGAAACATCTGTATACACTTTGCGAGTATAGACAGGATAGTCTTCTAAACCATCCACTTGTGCGCGTTTGACTTCGCTATCCCAATAAGCGCCTTTAACTAAACGGATCATTAAACGACGACGGCTACGACGCGCTAAATCAATAAGATAATCAATCACGAGTGGACAACGTTTTTGATAAGCCTGAATAACAAAGCCAATGCCATTCCAGCCAGCTAATTCAGGCTCAAAGCAGAGTTTTTCTAATAGATCGAGTGAAATCTCAAGCCTGTCAGCTTCTTCAGCATCAATATTAATACCAATGTCATATTGTTTTGCCTGTAGTGTTAGCGACAGCAGGCGAGGATATAGCTCAGACATAACACGATCGTATTGTGCTCTGCTATAGCGAGGATGCAACGCTGAAAGCTTAATCGAAATACCCGGGCCTTCATAAATACCACGGCCATTAGAGGCCTTACCAATTGCGTGAATTGCTTGCTGATAAGAAACTAAATAATCCTGAGCATCTTTTTCTGTTAGCGCGGCTTCACCTAGCATATCATAAGAATATCTAAAGCCTTTTTCTTCAAGTTTACGAGCATTCGCTAATGCTTGAGAAATAGTTTCACCTGTAACAAATTGTTCTCCCATTAGGCGCATAGCCATATCGACACCTTTACGTACTAAAGGCTCTCCACTTTTGGTGAGAATGCGATTCAATGAGCGAGATAGTTTTTCTTCGTTATGCGTTGAAACTAATTTACCTGTAAATAACAGCCCCCATGTTGCTGCATTAACAAACATAGACTGGCTTTGTCCTAAGTGAGATCGCCAGTTACCATGGCTAATTTTATCGCGGATAAGTGCATCACGTGTGGCTTTATCAGGAATTCGTAATAATGCTTCTGCTAAGCACATTAAAGCGACGCCCTCTTGTGATGAAAGAGAAAATTCTTGCAATAGTCCTTGTACTAGCCCAGAACGACCAATGCCATTTTTTTGTTTTCTTAGCTTTTCAGCAATCGAATAGGCTAAGTTATGTGTGGCTTGCGCTTCATTATCAGGCAAAGTGGCTTGTTGTAATAGCATAGGTACAGCCTGAATTTCAGGAAGACGATAAGCTGATGTGATGGCAGAGCGTAAAACGGATTGAGGATGAATTTGTTCTGCAAACTCTAAAAATGGCTGATAATAAATTGGCGTATTGGTTGATGAATCTGTATTATCATCATTATCTCTCTCAAGTGATAAAGCATCATTTACACTTATCTGATCATTCTCAATCTGTTCTAGATAATTAAAAATTGCCTGCTTAATCAGCCAATGCGAAGTTCTATCTAATTTTTGTGCGGCATTTTTTAAGCGAAGACGTGTTTCTTCATCTAATCTCACACCCATTGTTGTGCTACTCATTCAGTATCCCTTATCTCATGCCTACTATTTTCAAGGCGTAACTATATGTTATCTGCTTAATATCAGGCATGTTGCAACTTTGTGCAACAATGTTAATAAAATACTTGTGAATAATGTGAAAATAGTCGAGTTTTGCTTGTAATAAAATGATACATGAGCGCTATGGGAAATATTTATCCATATAATTCAAATGATTAATGCCATATTGTTTCTATGGGTATTATGAGCCAAATATCTAATTACAGTAAATAGTGTGAAGCTACATACAAAAAATAAAGACGAAAACGTTAATTACTTGTTAAAAACTGTTGACCTAATTTAGGATTGATGTAAATGTTTTATCTGTTTCTTAAGGAAACTATTTTAATTAAAAACTGACACGATGATTAATGCGCAACAAAGTGCAACGTTCCTACATTATGTTGCTTTTTTATTAATAAATCGTAAACAGATTATGGAGAACTGGGATTATGGCTCTAACATCGCCAATGCTAATTACATTTACAATCTACATACTAGGCATGCTTTTTATTGGTTATCTTGCTTATCGTTCGACAAAAAATTTTGACGACTATATTTTAGGAGGACGCCGGCTAGGGAGTGTTGTAACGGCACTTTCAGCTGGCGCTTCTGATATGAGTGGTTGGTTATTAATGGGATTACCCGGCGTTATCTTTCTTGCTGGAATTTCTGAAAGTTGGATTGCTATCGGTTTGTGTATTGGTGCTTGGTTAAATTGGCGCTTAGTTGCAGGACGGTTGCGTTTACAAACCGAAAAAAATAATAATGCATTAACTCTGCCTGACTATTTAACTTCTCGTTTTGATGATAACAGCAAAATATTACGTATCATTTCAGCCGTTGTTATTCTTGTCTTTTTTACTATTTATTGTGCTTCTGGTGTTGTTGCTGGCGGAATGCTTTTTGAATCAACCTTTCATATTCCTTATCACGAAGCCATGATTTATGGTGCAATTGCGACAATTATCTACACCTTTTTAGGCGGTTTTTTAGCGGTAAGTTGGACTGATACTGTTCAAGCTACTTTGATGATTTTCGCACTAATATTAACGCCTATTATTGTTATTTTCTCTATTGGCGGTATTGATACATCAATTACTATTATCAAAGCAAAAGATCCTTCTTATCTTGATATGTTTAAAGGGCTAGATTTTATTGCCATTATTTCATTATTAGCATGGGGATTAGGTTATTTTGGTCAACCTCATATTTTAGCGCGTTTTATGGCTGCTGATTCTAATCAAACAATTCGCAAAGCGCGTCGTATTGGTATGACATGGATGATTTTGTGCTTATGTGGAACAGTTGCTGTTGGTTTCTTTGGTATTGCCTATTTTGAAATGAATCCAACACTTGCCGGGCCTGTAAATGCTAAAAATGAGCGTATCTTTATGGAATTGGCTTCATTATTGTTTAATCCATGGATTGCGGGTGTCTTATTATCGGCGATATTAGCCGCAGTGATGAGTACACTAAGTTGTCAGTTATTAGTATGTGCAAGTGCATTAACTGAAGATCTGTATAAACCGTTTATTCGCAAAAAAGCAAGTCAAAAAGAGTTAGTATGGGTAGGGCGTGGCATGGTGCTATTAGTGGCCATTATTGCTATTTATTTAGCACGCGACCCTAATAACAAAGTGCTTGATTTAGTGAGTAATGCGTGGGCAGGCTTTGGTGCTGCATTTGGGCCGGTTATTCTGATTTCTGTAACATGGAAACGAATGACTCGTAACGCGGCATTTGCTGGTATGTTAATCGGTGCTTTAACCGTATTAGTATGGATGCAATATAAATGGTTTGGATTGTATGAGATTATTCCAGGATTTATTTTCGCTTCTATCGCAATTATTGTTGTGAGCTTGCTGGGTAAAGCGCCTAGCGCAGAAAATCAGCAACGCTTTAATGAAGCGGAAACAGAATATCGCAACACATAATAATGATAAATTAAAAGCTGCAATGCAAAACATTGCAGCTTTTTCTTATTACTAGAATTTAACTAGAATGATTAAAAATCAAGAACCGGCGAAATTCCATTTACCCCAAATGAATGCTGGACTTTCAATTGGTTCCATTTCATCCATGTTAGCAAGATCCATCTCAAACATTTCCATTTCATTTTTTTCTTCATCTTTACTATTTACATTGATATTAATATTTTCATTTTTCATATTTATATCCTCATTAGAGTATGGTTAATGCATTATCACAGTATGAGTACACTATGAATATTGTTTTGAGATTTACTAAGTAATAAATAAATTATAAAGATAATTTATCATTACAACGACGAGCGTAATATTAAGTAATATCTCTAAAAAAATGCTGATCTTATTTCTTTTTCCTTTAAATTCATTAATGTTCATTAATGTTGTTACAATCAAATTATATCCATCAGTCTTTACGCCAGAAAAAGGAATTAAACTAAAAATTATTAATGAAATAATAGGTGTTATGACATAGTTATAGTTTGGTAAAAATATAATAATAAATGTACATAAAAAAATATTGACCATTATTCCTGCAATACAAACACAGCTTGCTCTAAACTTTGGTAATAAGTAAATGTCGCTAGTTTCTACTGAAATAACTGGAAAAATATAATAAAATTTTAGTTTTATTTTTCCAGCTGATTCACCAAAAAATTTGAGCGTTAGTCCATGGCCTGCTTCATGTAATATAACATTAATCACAATAAAACTAATTGCCACTAAAAGCATAGAAAATGTTTCTAATTGACAGTAGATAAATTCTTGATAATGACTTATTAAGTAAATACTACACGCTATCATTACTAACAATAATATAATGAAGAATTTATCTCTATAATTCAAATTTAAATTTTCATTATTTAAGAATAAATATTTTTCAGAGGCAAAAAATGATTTTTTATAAAAGAATTTACCCGTTTCCATCTCTTTTATATAGCAATCACCATTTTCGCATTGCCTTATTTTATATTTTTTATTACTAATAAGTTTATCTGTCATAAACAGGTTCTTTCTTTATTTCTTTGATTTTTTCTATAATATAAGGTTTGTAAAGAGAAATATTTTCTTTTTTGAATAAAAGAGAACATAATTCACACACGTTAACGACTTTATCAGGTAATGTTATATCTAATTTATTTTTTGCTATATCCGCAAAGAAGTCGATTTTTTCATTCCTGAGCAAATATAATAAGGCATTATTTTCTGTTTTCTTTAGAACATCAGCTAAATTAATATTCTCGAAGTTTCCTAATTGTAAACCAAAATTATCATAGATAACTTGAGAGCAACAAGGAAATATTGTGCCATCATAACCAACCACAATGTTTCTTCCATAGACACATTGCAAGCCTTCTATTTTTAGCAATTTATCAAATTTATCATCAGGATAATTTGCTGCTGCTCCTGCTGGAAGACAGGGTGAAACACTTAAGCTAGTACCATACAAACCATTACCTAACTGATCTACAATATGACCGAGATGTTCGCCTTTCGTTGTCACCATTACTAATGTTGTTGGTATATTGAGTTGCATTGCAGCATCTAAAACATGTTTGACATATTCTGTTTTCACATATTGGCTGTGATAGCTATCGTGACTAATATTGAGGTGGGTTAATCCACTATTTTTAAGCTCAAGCAATCGTTTATACGCTTTGTCATAAGTCGTTGCCCAGTATCCATTCGTAATTGTAGAGGCTTTTTTTCCGCGTATAGTGGCATATTTTATTAAATCTAAAAGAGTACGATATTCAAGAAAAGGTTCACCACCTGTAAATGAAACTGATGTGATATCTTTAATATTTTCTGATTGATCTAGATATTCTTTAACACGTTCAATATTTAATTTTTCATGGCAAGAAGGATTTGATTTAAAACAACACATAGAACATTCTGCATTGCATTTTTTATGTATAATAAAAACAAGTTTATTATAGATATCTTTCATAAGTATTCCTTCTCATTCATCTCGTGTACTATTAGCAATATCACATTAAAAATTATTTTTTTTGATTTTTATCAATGAAAAACAATAAAATAAAATATCAATACATTAATACTTTTACTCAATAATGTTATTAGTTAGCTATTTTTTATCCAAAAATTAATAATTTAATTAATAAAAGCTATGTATTTCGTTTTTGCAAATGAGAATTGTTCAAAATAAAAATTATTAAATTTTCATGATGTATTTTTGACATTTTATCTTTTTGATAAGTGAGATGTAGCTAAATAAAAAGCTAAATAGATATCATTATTAATAACAAAATAAACAGTAAAGGATGAATGAGAAAATAAGGGAATAAAAAGAAGAATGAGTGGTATTACTATTTAGTAAAAATGGAATCAAACAGTAATCGTATTTTATAAGATGAATCGCTCTTATCAGAAGATTTACATTATTATAAAGATTACTTTTTTAACAGGGAAAATAGTATTTCTATATAAAAAGGTTATTGAGAACAATACATTCCTATATTTACTCATCAATAAAAAAACAGCCTGTTAGAATTTGAAAGGCTGTTTTTGTTCTTTATAGAAAATGTTTACTGATAATATTCATAAGTATAGTACAGTGTCGCTTTACTGTAATTGACTGTTTCATTATCTATTTTTATCGTACTTTCTAATGTTTCTTGTAAACAGTTATTGTATTTATCCCATTCTATGCATGTGGTTTCATAGGATTTATCTTCATCATAAACACCTTTTATATACTGCACTTGCTTAAGAATTTTACCTTCTTTATCATATTGATAATCAAAAAGCGTTTTATCATCTTCTACTGCTTTGAGTAATTTACCTTGATCGGTATAGGTATAATGTGTAGCAATTTTATCGCTGTCAGGTGTTATTGATTGAGTTATTTCTGAAGTAATTAGTCCATTAGTGTAATGATATTGTGTTTCCATCGTATCCAATAATTCACCTTCATTGGAATAGTAGCGAGTTGTTTTACTTTCTAGTTGATTTTTGTTGTTTCTATTGTATATATCTTGCATATAAACTGAATGGGTTAAATAGCGATTTTTAATCTGATATTTATATTTAAATTCATAAGGGTTATCAGGTGCAGTTCGTAATAAATTCGTTTCAAGACCGTTCTCAAAATATTCTTGCATTGATGTGTGATTTTTTAACAGCTCACCACACTGACCAAATTGCATTTCACCTTTTAATGCTTTAAAACGTCCGTCATCAGGTAAAGAACTGCTCATTATGACGGACTTTACTGGGCCATTAAGAGTATCGAACAAAGCAATACTGTTATTAGCCAAGTTTTTTTGTCTTTCTGCATTTGTGCATTCAGATGTGGAGGCTAAGGCTGAAAAAGAGCAAAATGTTGTGAGTGATAAAGCAACAAGTAAAGGTGATTTCATTAGAAGCATCCATAATATAAGCAGGATAAAGAATATTTCTCAGTATATGTGATTTAAATTCATCACTGAATAGGATAGTGACTACTTAATGTTATTTATTAACTAAAATGAGAGTGTTACTCGTTTTTTCTTATTAGTAGAATATCTACTTTTATTTTAAAAATATAAAAATCATAGTGAAACTATGATGAGTGAAAATGTAGATTTATATAAATTAATGATTTATATTTTATTGATAATAAATATATTTATTATCATCTTGAAGTGAGAATATCCATTCTAAATGACAAAATTAAAAAATAAATATTTACGGGTGCTAATGCAGCCATTAATTAAAAAGTAATTGTAAGTAAAACGAATAGGTTAAGTGGAGCTTATCTCTGATAAAATTGATAACGTAGTTTATTGTTCTAGTTTATTTTGTGTTATTGAATTTTTATAAATTACCCTAAATTGTTTTAAGAGCAAGAGTTTATTTATTAAAAAAGTAAATATTAGCAGCGACAAATTATCAGTTAATTGATTGTACTATCGCCATTTTGTCGCCATTTTGTCGCCATTTTTTTCTAGATACAAAAAAACCACTTATTTCTAAGTGGCATAAATGTCTGATTTCTCAGCGTAAATTTGGTGGGTCGTGGGAGGCTCGAACTCCCGACCAATTGATTAAGAGTCAACTGCTCTACCGACTGAGCTAACAACCCAATGCAGTAATTATTCTCCTCTAGAATGCTGTGGTCAAGTTCTTAATTTCAAATTTTATCCAAATGGATAAAATATCGCCTATTAAGTTAAAGGTAGGATTTTATTTGGCTATCAAAGCATCGTTCACTTAACTAAACATGATCTTTTTATTACTTATTCTGAGATTTATGTCACAATAATTTCGCAAATATAACCACATTAAAAATAATACAGTGGCAAAACAACATCAAAAATATGAAAAAAATTCAGGTATTGTATGGAAGAAAAAACAGAAATATCACAGTCCGCTAGTGTCAAAAAAGTGACACTTCAACGGGGACTCACAAATCGGCATATTCAGCTTATTGCAATTGGTGGTGCTATCGGTACTGGTTTATTTATGGGATCAGGTAAAACCATTTCGCTAGCAGGGCCATCAATTATCTTTGTTTATATGATTATTGGTTTTGTCCTATTTTTTGTAATGAGGGCAATGGGCGAGCTGTTATTATCTAACTTAGAATATAAATCCTTCAGTGATTTTGCAGGGGATTTATTAGGGCCATGGGCCGGTTTTTTTGTCGGTTGGACATATTGGTTTTGCTGGGTTATTACCGGTATTGCTGATATTGTCGCCATCACCTCTTATATAAGCTATTGGGCGCCTAATTTCCCTGAATGGGCCACCTCATTTATTTGTGTATTAACATTGCTTATTTTAAATTTAGCGACGGTTAAATTATTTGGTGAAATGGAATTTTGGTTCTCAATGATAAAAATAACGGCGATTGTCTCACTGATTATTGTTGGCGTTATTCTTATTAGTATTGGATTTCAATCTCCAGCAGGGCATACCGCAGCGTTAGCGAATATTTGGAATGATGGGGGAATGTTTCCAAAAGGGTTAAGTGGATTTTTTGCAGGCTTCCAAATAGCAATATTTGCATTTGTTGGTATTGAATTAGTAGGTACTGCGGCAGCTGAAACTCGAGATCCTGAAAAAGCATTACCTAAAGCAATTAACGCAATTCCTATTCGTATTATTACTTTTTACGTATTAGCGTTAGCAATTATTATGTCCGTGACACCTTGGCGTTCAATATTGGCAGATAAAAGTCCTTTCGTTGAATTATTCGTGCTCATTGGTATTCCAGCAGCAGCCAGTTTAGTGAATTTTGTTGTTTTAACGGCAGCCGCCTCTTCTGCGAATAGCGGAATATTTTCAACAAGCCGTATGCTATTTGGTTTATCGAAAGAAGGTGAAGCACCAAAACAATTTAGCCAATTATCGAAACGTTCTGTGCCTGCTAATGGTTTATTATTTACTAGCTTGTGCTTATCTTGCGGTATTGTGCTTATTTACTTTATTCCTGATGTAATGCGTGTTTTTACGTTAGTCACCACAGTATCAGCACTGCTTTTCATGTTTATTTGGAGTATGATTTTATGCTCTTATTTAGCCTATCGTAAAAAACGTCCACAATTACATCAAAAATCAGTATATAAAATGCCATTAGGTATTATTATGTCGTGGCTCTGCCTTGGCTTTTTTGTATTTATGGTGATTTTATTGGCGTTAGAACACGATACAAGACAAGCACTAAGCGTGACACCAA
This sequence comes from Proteus myxofaciens ATCC 19692, assembly GCF_001654855.1. GTDB lineage: Bacteria > Pseudomonadota > Gammaproteobacteria > Enterobacterales > Enterobacteriaceae > Proteus > Proteus myxofaciens. The sequence continues at coordinate 1,978 of NZ_LXEN01000018.1, read as the reverse complement.
TTTGGTTTATTGTATTAGCAATTGGTTATCAATTTGTTAAGAAACGTAAAACGAAAGAGATGATGCAATAGCTTTATCAATAAATATAATTTCAAGGCCTTATCTTTCATGAGATAAGGCCTTGTCATTTAAATAATCGATTTAGCAAACTAGCTATTATGAAATATTTAATTATGATAGATGGATATTTTTATAACGATAATAATTAAATAGTTATGCTGACCATTACCGCTTTACTAGAAAATGATACGATTAATTCTACCCTTAATACATATCCTGGGTTATCACTGTTATTAGAAGATACAGAAAGCCAAACTAAGATTTTATTTGATACGGGTAAAGACAAGACCTTTATTCAAAATGCTCAAAAAATGGGGATTGATTTAACAGTGGTTGAAACCATTATTATCTCACATGGCCATTACGATCATTTTGGTGGCTTAACACAAATACCTGAAAATTATTTTATACATAAACCCCAAGTAATAGCCCATCCTCATCTTTTTTCTATACGCTATTCTGCACTTTTTTGTGGACAGAAGAATATTAAATTTAAACGACTTGCACCTATATTTAATAAAGCATCTCTTGAAGCACAGTTTTTCTTTAAATTAACTGATATACCTTATTCTATTGATAATCGTTTTATTTATTCAGGGCAAGTGAATGAAAGGATTGTGAATAAACGTTATGGTGTTATCGTCAGTGATAGTGGCGAAATAGATGATTATGTATTAGATGACAGCTTTGTTGTATGGCGAGGTAAAAAGGGGCTGGTTATTATTACAGGCTGTAGTCATTCAGGTATCGAATCTATTATCCAATATGCTAAAAAAATAACAGGAGATAGCCATATCCAAGCCATTATTGGCGGGTTGCATCTACGTTGTGCGACACCAAGTGCATTGCAACGAGCTAAGAAGGCAATTGAAAGCCATGTTGATGTTTATGGATGTCATTGTACTGGGCTATTAGGTCGTAAATATCTTAACGCCAAAACATTTAATACTGGGCAATCTTTAACATTTGACTAAAAAGATATATCGTTATTATTCGCTGATTAGCAATAACGCTTAAAGAGCTGATTGCTAATCAGGAAAGAAAAGCTAGCGAATAATAAAGACAGAGCGGGAGGTGTTATTCACAATATAATCTGCGGTAGAACCAAAAGTAATATTGTCTTTATTTCTTGAGCTTGATCCAATAACTATCATATCAGCATCAATTTTATCGGCATATGCTAAAATATTGTAATTAGGTGTACCAATTACTGCATGGCAACAATATTGTAATGTGGGTAGTTTAAACTGTTGAACGCATGAGGTGAGTTTTTCAGTAAGCATGGTAAGCGCTTTATCTTTTTTTTCTGTAATAGATTCGCTATCACAGTGAATATTATAAGTCTCAAGAGCACGCAAATTTGGCATTACTGCAATAAAGTGAAAATAGTGTTGCGGGTTTTTTGCTAAAAATTGAACATCTGCAATCATGCGCTGTATTTTATTATCTTCCAGTAAATCAATTGCAACAACGATTGTTTTCGCCATGTCTTGCTTTACCTTTTTAAAATTGAGCTATTAAGACAAGTATAAACAATAGTAATAAAGAATTTACGATTAAACCATCATAGTGCGACGATGGCATCACTATGATGGTTTTTTAAGCTCGAAAAGATAAAAAGAGTGAGATAGAAACATAAATCCTTTAAAATCCCCAAAAATGACTTATGTGGAGTTTGTCAGTTTTTTATTTATTACCCAATAAGCCGATAGGTTACGATAAGATGAGAAGATCGAGCGAAGAATTACTTAAGTGTATTGCAACTATATTACAATGGATACTAAATATCGGATTACTGATTTTAGCGATTGTGCTTGTGAGTTTTTTAACCAAAGAGTCGTATGTTATCGCTTCTTTATTATTTAATTTAGGTGCTGAAGAATCTTCTTACCAACTACTTGAAGGTATTTTAATTTAC
>NZ_LXEN01000017.1 GCF_001654855.1 Proteus myxofaciens ATCC 19692 | reverse complement strand
AAAAAGCCATTCAAAATGAATGGCTTCTCGAATGTGTGAGATAATTAGTCACACTGTACTTTAATCGCTAATCCACCACGGGACGTTTCACGATATTTTGCATTCATATCTTTGCCCGTTTCATACATGGTTTCAATCACTTTATCGAGAGAAACACGAGGTTCGCTAGTACGACGCAAAGCCATACGTGCTGCATTGACTGCTTTAACAGAAGCTATCGCATTACGCTCAATACAAGGTACTTGAACTTGTCCTGCAACAGGGTCACAGGTTAAGCCTAAGTTATGTTCCATACCAATTTCTGCTGCAACACAAACTTGTTCAGGACTTGCGCCTAGTAGCTCTGCAAGGCCAGCCGCCGCCATAGAACAAGCAACACCGACTTCACCTTGACACCCCACTTCAGCACCTGAAATAGAGGCATTCATTTTATAAAGAATACCTATAGCACCAGATGCTAAGAAATAGCGTATATAGGTTTCAGGTGTGACTTTTTCAATACAGCTATCGTAGTAGGCTAATACAGCAGGAACGATGCCACAAGCACCGTTTGTAGGTGCTGTAACAACGCGTCCACCGGCTGCGTTTTCTTCATTTACGGCTAATGCGAACATATTGATGAGATCAACAACTTTCATCGGATCGTTTGATAAGCTATTACTTGACGTTAATAAACGATTTAATGCAGCCGCTCGACGTGGTACACGTAATGGCCCAGGTAATACGCCTTCAGTGTTTAAACCATGCTCAATACATTCTTGCATGGTTTTATAGACATCAGCAAAATATGCACTAATTTCCGCTTGTGTATGTAGGTCTAGCTCATTTTTCATAATCAAGCTAGAAATAGATAATCCGGTTTCTTTACAATGCTTTAATAGTTCTTCGGCACTTGCGTAAGGGTAGGATACAGGCTGGCTATCAAGTGTTGATTTTCCAAAATTTTCTTCATCAACGATAAAACCGCCACCAATTGAATAGTAGGTTTTTCTATAGATTTCTTTATCACCAGCAAAGGCATGTATTGTCATGCCATTTTCATGTAATGAGAGGTTGTCATTACTAAAATGCATGCTTTCTGCTGGAAAATCGACGACTTGCAAACCATTAGCTAATGATAAACGACCAGTTTCTTCGACTTCACGAATGAAGCCCGGAATGCTGTCAATATCGACAGTTGCTGGTGAGTTACCGGCTAACCCCATAATAATTGCGATATCAGTATGGTGACCTTTGCCTGTCAAAGACAATGAGCCGTAAACATCAACAGCAACACGGGTGACAGACGCAATCAATTCCTGGCTGACTAAATCATCGACAAATTCTTTACCCGCTTTCATTGGTCCTACGGTATGAGAGCTGGATGGTCCTATGCCCACTTTAAACATGTCGAAAACGCTAATCACGTCAGACTCCTTAATAAGAGAAGGGTTAAAAAGAGTAAAAAAATAGTTATTTATAGTAAAGGGATCGTTATTACAATTATTTCGTCCCGTTAATGCTGTAGTTTACAACATTTTTTTTAAATAGCTAAGTAGAGTTGTGGATGTGACGATAAAAAGCACTGAATGAATAAAAAAGTAGCGGGTTAAGTGATATGCAATGCAAGTTTATGCAAAATAGCTGCAGTTAATCCCCAAACAAGGTGACCATTATAAGGATAAAAATAAATACGCTGATTTTTTCCTGAAAGATGAAAGTCTACTGGTTGATAATGATGTGCATTTAATGCGTAATTAAGTGGCATCTCAAAAATAGAGGCAACTTCTGCTGGATTATTGTACAAAGCTAAATTAGCAGGAATAATACCAACAATAGGTGTAACTAAATAGCCACTAGAGCTTTGCATAGGCGCAAGTTGCCCAATAACAGAAACAGCACTAGGTGGAATAGCAACTTCTTCTTGCGCTTCTCTTAATGCAGTTTCAATAAGATTATTATCAATAGGGTCTCGTTTACCACCAGGAAAAGCCACTTGGCCAGCATGAGAGCGCATTGTGTTTGCGCGCTCAGTTAATAGCAAAGTGGGATTGGGCTTATCAATAATCGGTAGCAATACCGCCGCTGATTTTTGAGCGTGATGATTAGCGACATCCTGATTAGGTAATGTCAATTGAAAACGATTGATAAATTTCTCAATGTTTGTCATTAATCATGGACTCACTTAATACCGTTAATATTTTGCCAAGTTTATCAAATGTTTCTTGGTATTCTTTATTCGCCACGCTATCAGCAACAATACCACCACCAGCCCAGCAGTAAATTTTGTTTTTTTCAGTAAGTAACGTTCTGATACTGATATTAGTATCCATTGTGCCACAAAAACTAATATAACCCATTGCACCACAATAACCATGGCGACGATGAGGTTCTAGTTCTTCAATAATTTCCATTGCTCTAATTTTGGGTGCACCTGTAATGGAGCCACCTGGAAAAGCCGCTCGTAATAAATCTGTTGCTTTTAGATGTGTAGGAAGTTCGGCTGTAATTGTGCTGACTAAATGATGTACGGCGGGAAAACGTTCAACAACAAAGAGTTCAGGCACTTTAACTGAGCCCGTTACCGCAACTTTACCAATATCATTACGCATTAAATCCACAATCATTAAATTTTCAGCACGATCTTTTTGTGAATCTGCTAATAATTGAGCTTGTTGAGCATCTTCTTCAGGATTTTCTTTGCGAGGTAATGTGCCTTTAATTGGGCGTGTTGATATTTGATTATCTGCTAAATGAATAAAGCGTTCTGGTGAAATACTGATCACATAATTGTTAGGTAAACACATAAATGAAGAGAAAGGCGCCTTATTTTCTTGACTTAATTTTAAGAAAGCTTGCCATTCACTACCCGTATAATTTGCGCAAAACCGTTGTGCCAAATTAACTTGATAACAATCGCCAGAAAGTAAGTATTGATGAATTCTTGCAATTTTTTCATTATATTCGTCGCTATTCATATTAGATAGCCAGTCTGATGTTAAAGCAAAATTATCACCAGAGTGTATTTCTGATTTTTCATCTAACCATTGTAAGCGTGCATCAATATCTTGATAGCTAATTAATGTGGCTTTTTCTAATTTATGATCGACAATTAATGCCCAATCATAAATACCAATCGCCATATCAGCAAAATTAAGCTCATTTTTGGCTAATGAAGGAAGTTCTTCAATTCGGCGACCAAGGTCGTAGCTCCAAATACCTAATGCTCCACCTAAAAATGGTAAGTCTTCATTACTAGCAGGTTGAAACCCCACGGTATCTAATGCGGTTTGAATCAGTAAGAAGGGATCTTTTTTAGAACGTTTTACAGTGCCATTTTTTTCTTTAATGATGGTTGTTTGTTTGCGTGTCTCTAACGTAATAAGAGGATCTGCAACAATAATATCAAAACGATTATGAGTATGTTCGGCAAATCCCGAATGAAGTAAACTGGACCAAGGAAGTGAGGCAATAGGGGCAAAAACTCGTAATGCCAAATCAGGGGTATATGTTAATTCACGCTGTTGTAATAACTTATCCATTTTAAGGCCACTTAAACCAGAATTTGTATTATTATAAGGCTATCATTTAAGTAATGATGATATCTATTTCAATACAATTTAGAAATCAATTCTAATAAGAGTAACATTATGTTTCTAGAAATGCCTACATTAACACATGAAGAACAGCAAAAAGCGGTAGAAAAAATTCAGACGCTAATGTCTGAAGGTATGAGCAGTGGCGAGGCGATTCAATTAGTTGCTCAAGAACTAAGAGAAAAATACACGGGTAGTAATTCTGTATCTATTGTTTTTGAAGATGATAACGAATAAAACAAAAATTTAACAAATATCACAATTGTTTTATTAACCTTATGCTATGCTTAACTAAAAACCATGCTGTTCTAAAGGATATTTTAGGGAGTTATTATGAAATTAAGCAATATTGTTAGTAAAACAGGGATGCTCGGCGCGGCACTTCTGCTGACTCTTTCATTTGGTGCTTCTGCTGAAGATACAAATAATGTTAACAATGAAAGTGATGTTTCACGCTCAGCCCCTTTTGCAAACTGTATTAATCAAGATTCAAATGAGATTGTTGCTCGTGTAAAGAACGATTATTTACAAAATCGTTTACCGCGTTGGTTAGATGACAAAAATACGCTAGGTCCTAAGCCTGTCGCTAATATTAATGCTAATGATATTATTAAAACGGGTAATAACTATCAAATTATGTTGACTGTACGTGGTGCGCGTACTGATCTTCGTTATAATGTTGATGTAAATTGTGATGAAGATAAAATCACTTATGTATTAAATAAATAAATGGTTTTTTACGTCAAAAATAAAAAGGGAGGCAAATATGGGTTTGTCTCCCTTTTCATATATTGTAGTCAATAGAATATACTCTATTGACTAGATAAATTATTTATTTGCAGGTGGCTCAAACGGAAGGCGTTCATAATGTTGGCTTCTTGCACGATAAAAAGTAAGTCTTTCTTGAAAAAATTCATAAAGCGTTGCGGGTTGTTCTCTTGCTACTGCATCTGCAATAACAGGCATATTATAACGCTCTTTAAAGGCCACACCAGAAGCAGCTAAGCTGACATTAATTTTATCTTTTTCTTCTTGTGGCAATTTTGCAAGGTTATAGCTCATTTCTTTCTCCTGACTATGATGTATGTAAGGTAAAAGAGAGCATTTATTAATGCAAGCAAATAGTTAAAGAATAAATAAAGAATATGGCATTAATGACTCTAAATGGGATGGAGTTGTTTGAAAAATGATCTTTTTAATATCAACAATAATAAAGCGTTATTTTTACGTAATAATCTATAATACTTAATGGTTACTTATAATTAAAATATTGCAATAAATAAGCTAGATTGTAAATGAACTGTCTTTTAATTAATCAGTTAAATAAAATCTTTTAAAATAAAACCTTTAAAAATAAATTAATAAAATACTTAAAATTTGATCTAGATCAATAAAGGCTATTCGTTATATGATTAAAAATTAAATTAATGAATGCTCCTTGTTTTTTAACGCCTAACAAAATAAATATTTCCTTATATAACAAATGATTAGTTATTTATCATGATATATGATAAAAAAAAGCCCTATTTTTAAATAGGGCTAAAATAATACAACACCAGGGAAAAATATATTATAAATAAAATTAACCAAATGGTTAATAGGTATATTTACGTGTTTGCTGGATTTTATCTTAAGAGTATTCATTTTTATATAATAAGAAAAATGTTTTAGGTGAATAGGTTTTGAGATAAGGCAATAAATTATAGTAGAAGTCATACTATTATAGATGAGGGAAATAATAAGCCACTTTAGCTTAATCTATTAATTTTTATTAATATATTTGTTTGTAATGTTTATTATAGTCTATTTTTTATATATCATATTTATATAAGTATGTAATTGATGCTTATTATATGTTTGTAAATTTCAAACATTTTTATTAGTTCTTTTATTTTTATTAAAAATATCAAGCATCCATAATAACGGTTGCTTTAACTCATCCTTTTCACCT
>NZ_LXEN01000016.1 GCF_001654855.1 Proteus myxofaciens ATCC 19692 | reverse complement strand
TAACTCATCCTTTTAATTTTAAAATGCAATAAATTAAAAGATAATAGCCTGCTTATTTTTTAATCTATTTAATTTTCTAAAATGACTGATTAACTTAATGACTAAAATATATACTCAAGTATTCTTCTTTTATAAATAAAAAAATATATTATTTTATCTCTTTGAAAATAAAAGATTTTTTATTTTGAATAATATTTTGTTTAGTTAATAAGATAATTAAAGTGTAATTGTAATAAGTAAAAAAATAAACAAAAAATATACATTTCCTATAATCTTGTGTTACATTCAGTTCGCTTTTAACACAGCATCTTTTTGATATAACACAAAGACATACGAAGATCATTAATTGATTCGACTACATCTTGTTTATCTGTTTTTTTATTCCAATAGCGATGTAAGGATAGGTTATATACGTTATTATACAGGGGGATTAATTTGACTGGGCTAATAAACTTTGCAAATAATATTCTATGGGGATATGTACTTATCTATTTACTCCTTGGAGTCGGTATTTATTTTACAGTCCGTACGGGATTTATACAAATCCGACATTTTGGTCATATGTTCTCTATTTTAAAAAATAGCAATAAGTCCGATCAATCAGGAATATCTTCTTTTCAGGCATTATGCACAAGCTTAGCTGCGCGCGTTGGGACCGGAAATCTTACCGGTGTCGCTATTGCCTTAACAGCAGGTGGTCCTGGTGCTATTTTTTGGATGTGGGTTGTTGCTTTTATTGGCATGGCAACATCATTAATAGAAAGTACTTTAGCACAACTTTATAAAACAAAAGATGATGATGGAAATTATCGCGGAGGTCCTGCTTATTATATGACGAAAGGGCTGAAAATGCGTTGGATGGGCGTATTATTCGCGATTTTTCTCATTATTGCTTTTGGGTTGGTTTTTAATGCTGTTCAAGCTAATTCTATAGTGCAAGCAACAGCTTCTGCATTTAACTTCGAACCTCTCTATGTCGGTATCTTCTTAGTCATCGCCAGCGGATTGATTATTTTTGGTGGACTTCGCTGGGTTGCGCGTGTTGCAGAATTAGTTGTGCCATTAATGGCAACGGCTTATTTATTATTAGCATTTTGGGTTGTTGCTGATCATATAGAGCGTTTACCCGAAGTCTTTATGTTGATTTTTAAAAGTGCCTTTGGATTACAAGAAGCAGCTGCCGGTGCCATCGGTTATGGCATTAGCCAAGCGATGACACAAGGTATTCAGCGTGGTCTTTTCTCGAATGAGGCAGGTATGGGCTCAGCGCCTAATGCTGCTGCTTCTGCAACGCCTTATCCTCCTCATCCTGCTTCTCAAGGGTATGTACAAATGCTAGGTGTCTTTATGGATACTTTGGTGATTTGTAGTGCAACTGCGGTAATTATTTTGTCATCTGGTGTACTCGATAATCATCAAGAAGGCATTAATGGCATTCAATTAACACAATTAGCTTTATCGTCTACTGTTGGTGGATGGGGCAGTACTTTTATTGCTATCGCTATTTTCTTCTTCGCCTTTACATCAATTATCGCTAACTATGCATATGCTGAAAGTAATATGATTTTTCTTGGTAGAAATCATACAACGGGCCTCTTCTTATTAAGAGGCGCGGTTTTAGCAATGGTGATGTTTGGTGCTTTAGCGGATATGCCTTTGGTATGGAAAATGGCTGACCTCTCAATGGGATTAATGGCAATGACAAATTTAGTGGCAATAGTCTTACTTTCAGGTGTCGCCCTAAAATTGGTTAAAGATTATAATCAGCAAAGGCAAGAAGGATTATTACCTACATTTGATATTCGTCAATATCCTGAGTTACAAAAAGATATTGAAGAAGGTATTTGGTCAGAAAATAGTGTGCGAGATGAACCTCGGATACAGTGTAAAAAGAGTACGCCTGTTACTGAAAAGTAACAAAAAAAAGCCAAAAACCAAAACCCATATTTTTTAATATGGGTTTTTTATATACAATTTAACTTACGTACTTATTTATAATTTATTCAGGATGAATGATGTTTCTCAATCGCTATACGATAAGTTTATTAATGAGCGTAAGTTTGCTCACGGGATGTGTAACACAACCCACCTTAATTGATAGAGAAAGTTATATTGCGCAAATTGTTCCAAATAACCCGGGGCAAGATAATCGTGTTAAATTTTTAGTCATGCATTATACCGCCCAAGATGATAAGGAATCGCTCAAAACATTAACCGCAGGCCATGTCAGTAGTCATTATCTTGTGCCAACTCAACCTGAAGTAATACAAGGTAAACCCGTCGTTTTATCTTTAGTGAGTGAAAATAAAAGAGCATGGCATGCAGGGCTAAGTCAATGGGGAGAAAGTGCTAGCCTCAATAATGGCTCAATAGGAATTGAAATTGTAAATTTTGGCTATCAAGACAAAGGGGAATTAAGAGAGTGGTTTCCTTACACGCCTGAACAGATAAAAGCTATAACAGTATTGATGAAAGATATTATCCAACGCTATGGTATTGAGCCTCAAAATATTGTTGGGCACAGTGATATAGCACCCCAAAGAAAAGTCGATCCTGGTCCTCAATTTCCATGGGCTGAACTTGCTAAACAAGGAATTGGTGCTTGGCCTGATAACGAAACGGTTGAGTTTTATTTAGAAGGTAGACCTTTATCACAGCCAGTTGATGTTGCACATTTTCAAAGTTTGCTCGCTAAATATGGTTATCAGACTCCAACTACAGGTGTTTTAGATAAAGAAACACAAAAAGTCGTTAGCGCATTTCAAATGCATTTTAGATCTAGCGATATCAGCGGTATACCTGATGCACAATCGGAGGCTATTTTAATGGCGTTGATTGACAAATACCGAACTAAATGGATAAAGCCTGTTATAAAGTAGTCAAAGGTAAAATAAAAAATGCTATCGTTTTGATTTGATAGCATTTTTATTGAATGTAATAATCTTATTGAGTGTTGGCTTCTACCATTGTAGGCGGAGTTTTTAACCCTAATCCTATTAACAATGATAGGATAAATGCAATTGCACCTGGTAACAACCAACCTAAGCCATATTCAGAAAGTGGAATATAGCTAAATAGCTGTAATAAATTATCGCTTAATTTATCAAGCTGTTTTAGCGTATCAAATAAGCTCATTAACACAATCACACCAATAGTAAAACGATATGTAAAGCGAGGTGATTTCAGCTTATTACGAATAAATTGTAATAAAACCAGTGTAACTGAGGTGGGGTAGATCATCAGCAATGCCGGAATAGTGACACGTAATAAGGTATCTAATCCAAAGGTTGAAACTAATGTGGTTAATAAGGTGAAAACAACAACCCAAAAACGATATCCCAAACGATGATGAAAAGTCGCAAAATAGTCAGCAGCGGCGCTTGTTACACCAACAAGTGTAGTCATACTTGCTAATAGAACAATACCTCCCATAAGCCAAGTGCCCACAGAGCCAAAGAGTGCATCAACATAGCGAGAGAATATTTGACCGCCATTAGTTGCATTAAGAGCAGGATCGGCAAAAATAGAAACAGAATGGCTTGTTGCACCTAAATAGAATAAGCAAAGGTATAGTGCCGCGAGTAGAAGAACTGAAATCATTCCCGCTTTTATAGTGATAAAACAAATTTGCTTTGGATTATCAATCCCTTTTGTATATAGCGCTCTTGCAACAATACCACCAAAAGCCATCGCTGAAAGCACATCCATGGTTTGATAACCATCGATTATACCTGAAAAGAAACCGTTTACAGCATAAAGACCAGTAGGCTCTTCAATGGGGGAAAGCGGTTTTGCAACTACGGCAATGCCAACAACAACTAATAACACTAGCAATGCAGGTGTCATGAATTTACCTATTGCACTGATCATCGTGCCTTGTTTTAGCATAAAAAACATACTCAATACATTGAAGATAAGCGCAAAAGTAAGGTGGGTTGTGGTATTTTTTTCAATAAGCCCTAGAGGTAAGAAACCCATTTCATATGCCGTATTAGTTACACGAGGCATAGCAAAGGTTGAGCCAACAATTAGATATAAGGCAATCCAAAAAATAGTAGCAACCCATGAAGGCAAATCAACGGAAAGACGTTCACCACGACCACGTACAGCAACGGTAACTAAGGTAAGAAAAGGAAGTAATACACCTGTAACTAAAAATCCTAGTGATGTACTAAACCATTGTGTTCCTGACTGAAACCCAGCCATAGGTGGGAAAATAATATTGCCAGCACCAAGAAAGAGAGCAAAAACCATCATTCCAAGTACGAGCATATCTTTGGTTGAAAGCATAACGAATACGACCTGTCTGTGAATTAAAGCGATAATAATTTATATTGCTATCCAGTATTTATACTTATTTATTAAATGATTATGTTGTAAACATGTTGTTTGAATAACAAAAAGAAAAATGATATTAACAAATTCTTGGATAGATGTAAGAAGAAAGGCGTATTTAATAAGTATTCATGGTAAAATTTAGCATGATAAATCGCTAGATATTGAGGAAAAAAGCAGTGTGATCCTCTAGAAAGGATCACAATGACTCTATTATTTTATAGATATTCACGTTAAATAATAAAAAGATAGCGTTTAAATAAATTTATTTAACGCAGCAGCAACGCCATGCTCTTCATTGGATAATGTGACGAATTTGGCAATTTTTTTAATGGCCTCAGGCGCATTTTCCATCGCAACACTTAAACCTGCATATTTTAACATTGCTAAATCATTATCTTGATCGCCAATACACATAATTTTTTCAGGCGTGATTTTTAAATGCTCAGCGATTTTTTTCACTGCATTACCTTTATTGACATCTGTATTTAAAATCTCAATAAAGTAAGGTGCACTGCGTAGTATGCTGTATTGCTCGTAGATATTTGCAGGAAGATATTGCATTGCGTTATCTAAAACTGTTGGTGTATCAACAATCATAAATTTGCTAAAGCGCATATCATTTTGCATTTCATTAAGGGGACGATAATAAAGCGGAGTCCACGTTAAGAATGCTTCACGGCAAGTAAAGTGACTGATATGGCGATTTGTTGTATAGATTTTATTATCACTCAGCGCATGAAAATGTACGCCAATTTCTCGTGATAGATTTTCAAAGTAGAGATAATCTTCAAAATTGAGTAAGTCTTCAATAATGACCTCACCACTATCAGCTTGATGAATCTGGCTACCATTATTGCTAATACAAAAGTTATCAGAGGTATCTAACCCAAGTTCTTTTAAGTAAGGGGATATACCGTTAAAGGAGCGGCCTGAGGCAAGTAAAATTTGAGTTCCAGACTCTTTGGTACGTTGTATAGCGTCTTTTACTTCTTGTGTGATTTTATGTTGGTTGTTAAGTAACGTTCCATCTAAATCAATAGCAACAAGCTTAATACTCATTAGCATCCCCATTTAAAAAAACAATTATGATTGGTGAAGGGTGAGGCTTTTTATCATTACACAGATTCCCTTTTATTTATGTGACATTAAAGACGATATGAGCAATGTCACATAAAGCGTATTTTAATCACAACAAGGTGATTGTAAATGTAAGGGCTGTTTAGTCTCTAAAATAATATCTTGGTTTTGCCTAAAATCGAAAGGTGTAATGCCATACTCTTTACGAAACATATAGGTAAAGTGCGATTGTGAACCAAAACCAAAATCGAGTGCGATATCAAAAATAGAACGTTCACTGGTACGCAATAAATGGATTGCGCCAGCAAGCCTTCGTTGACGAATATATTTACCTAAAGACGTGCCTGTGACTTCTTTAAAAATTTTTTGCATGTGCCAAAGCGAGTAGCCGGAATATGCAGCTAACTCTTCAAGGTGAATAACACGACCTAAATGCTCCTCAATCCATTTACTTAGCGCGCAAACTAATGCGAGATGATTATCTTGTGGCATTGCGGTTCCATTCTAGCGATGAAGTTAAGGTATAAAACAAAATTAACTCCCTAATATTATACAAAAAGTAACAGACTGAGAAATCCATCTTAATGGATAGTCAATTCTTATCGTTGGCAAAATGTGTAATTAAAGTGATAGATAAGCATTTTGCCAACAAAATAGAGAAAAATAATACAAATTATCGTTTTTTGTAGAGAAAGCATTTAGCTTTTTTTATGAAAATTATGCTAAATTTACTCATAGAGATAATTTATTGCGAATTTTATAACAACAATCACTTTTATCGTTATCGTATTAAAGCGAATACTTTTACTTTTGCTAGTGATACTAACAGAATGTATTTAAAGGATTTAACTTGAGCATAAAGAAGGTCGTTATTATTTTAGTCGCGGTTTTAGCCATTAGTCTTGGGTTATATCTAGTCGCTTTAGACAATTTTTGTGATCAAGGCGAAGATTTTCAGCAAGGTATTTGTCGCTTTACTACGCTTTTCCCCTCTAAACACAGTTAAATAAACCACCTTTTCCATTATTTTCTCCTTAACACGAAATGTATTTGTTATTCAAGTAGGAATAGTGTTTTAATGTAGGCTTGAAATAAACAGTATCGTAAATATAAGTTTACAGCTTTATCGGTAGAATAAATAATAGAAGAGGATTTATGGCGGAAGAGTCGCAACAAGCAGAGCTGAAACGAGGGTTAAAAAATCGACATATCCAGCTTATCGCGCTGGGTGGTGCTGTCGGTGCAGGTCTGTTTCTTGGTATCGCGCAAACCATTAATATGACAGGTCCATCAGTAATTTTAGGTTATGCCATTGGTGGTTTTATTGCGTTTATGATCATGCGCCAATTAGGTGAAATGGTCGCTGAAGAGCCAGTTGCGGGTTCATTTAGCCATTTTGCAAATAAATACTGGGGACCTTTTGCTGGGTTCTTATCTGGTTGGAATTATTGGGTCATGTTTATCTTAGTGGGCATGGCTGAATTAACTGCGGCAGGCAAATATATTCATTATTGGTTACCGGATATTCCTGTTTGGGTTTCTGTTGCTATATTCTTTGTTGCAATCAATCTTATTAATCTTATTAATGTTAAAATGTATGGTGAAACAGAATTTTGGTTTGCCATAATCAAAGTACTCGCGATTGTGGGAATGATTGTGTTTGGTAGCTATTTATTAGCTAGCGGTAATGGGGGACCTCAAGCCTCTATCAGTAACTTATGGGAATTAGGTTTTTTCCCTCATGGTTTCACGGGTTTTATGTCTGCTCTTGCCATCGTTATGTTCTCTTTTGGTGGACTTGAATTAGTGGGGATCACCGCAGCAGAAGCCGAGAATCCGAAGAAAAGTATTCCAAAAGCCACTAACCAAGTTGTTTATCGTATTCTTATTTTTTATATCGGTTCATTAATTGTACTTTTATCTCTTTATCCATGGACACGAGTTGTTGAGGGTGAAAGTCCTTTTGTTCTGATATTTCATGATCTTGACAATTTTCTTATTGCCAATATCTTAAATGCCGTAGTATTAACCGCCGCGTTATCGGTTTATAACAGTGGTGTTTACTCTAATAGTCGCATGCTTTATGGTTTAGCTAAACAAGGAAATGCACCTCGTTCATTAGCAAACGTGAATAAGCGTGGTGTACCTGTGATGTCACTTCTTTTATCTGCAATTGCAACCTCTTTAGGCATTCTTATTAACTATTTATTACCTGATGAAGCACTGGGTTTATTAATGTCGTTGGTTGTGACAACATTAGTGCTTAATTGGATAATGATCTGTTTAGCTAATTTAAAATTCCGGGCTGCAAAAATAAAAGAGGGTGTAGTACCATCATTTAAAGCACTATGGTACCCCTATGGTAATTATATTTGCCTGATATTCTTATGTATGATCTTGGTGATTATTCTGTTAATGCCAAAATACAATATCTCTGTCATTTTAATGCCATTCTGGATTGGTTTACTATGGTGTGGATTTAAAATGTCTCGTTCAAAGAAAATTGTTGAGAATAGACAAGCACGACAAGATAGCTAAAATAGCTAAATAAGAAGGCATTATAAAAAAGCGCATCAAAATTGATGCGCTTTTTGTCTTTTTAGTCACTGCATTTTGATATTTAAAAATAGGATAACTACCTTTAATTACTGCCAGCGGAGCCAAGCGAATAGCACATTGCCGTTATTGTATGTACCAGGTACATATGTCGCCTGAAACGCTAAATGTCCATATTCAATAGAAACTAACGGTAAAGGTAGTGGCATAGGAATATAGTTATATTCATGGCGCGCTGTCACGCTCAGTGTGAAGCCCGCTCCCATACGAAAACCGTCTTTATCACCCGGTATCCACATTTTTTGGAATCCATACCCTATAATCGGTTGTACGCGATTATTGGAGTCCATAAATGCCATAGCATAAAGCGCATGCCAGTCATTATCGTCGTCATAACGATATTTACCCATACCAAAACCCCATGGTGTTTCATTGTATCTGTTTGTTTTTTCTCTATCATAAGTAAAACGGTTATGCCAAGTCCATACAGGCAAATAGTAGTTATAATCGCCATTATCCCAAGTTTGATTTACATTGCGTTTAAATTTTCCCCAATAGCTTTCATTATCTAATGATGATTTTACATGTTGAGGATTTTCTATCACATTTGTCTTATTGGTTACTGGTCTATTTTCAGAAGCAAAAGCAGTTGTTGTTAATAAAAGCGGGAACAACGTAGCTGCTAATACGCTAGGTTGAAAATAAGTCGATAACATAATATAACTCCGAATACTTCACAGCAGTGATTCTAGTAATGGCAAATAAAATAAATAATAGTGTTATTTAAGCAGTCAAAATTTCAGATCAGATCTATCTGAATCTAACTTTTAAAAACAGTGATAAAGGATAAAAGTTGGTCAAAAAAAGAATAGCATAATCATTATATTTTGGGCTTGCTTCATTTTTTAGGCGCCAGATTATAGTCAGATAAGTGTTATAGCATATTAAATAATGAGTAAATTGCAGAAATAAAAGAATAGTGTATACCGTAAATGATAATCAATTTTAATTTAGTCACTGTACAAAATAATATATCAAAAAACAAACATAATGCTTGTTTTTAGCTCACTTTTAATATCATTTACACTATTATAAACAATAATTTCTTTTTATAGAATAGGAAAAAATCTATTAAAAAGAAGCCGTTAATATAGAAAATAGTTAATCACTAAAATTGAAATAGATTATTAGGTAAAAAGTTAAAAAAAGAACAATCATTTTTCGTACTAATAATCTTATATTGAAAATAAAGATATATGGGCTAACAGATATTACTTGCTTTTAGTTTATTTCATTTATGGTGATTTTCTATTGCGATTATTGATTGAAAAGGCGACTAGCTTCTTTAGTTTTAGCATGCAATACTCTTCATCGCCTGATTTTACAGGCTTTGGCTCGGGGCGCCTTAAGGCTGAGATGAACCCGTATAACCTGATCTGGATAATGCCAGCGTAGGGAAGTCAAGGTAACTCTGCTGATAACAGAGCCCGACTTTTCTGTCTCTGGTGATGAAAAGAGGAGCTAATCAGTGAGATTTAATGCATTAACAATTGCAGGAACAGACCCAAGTGGTGGAGCAGGTATTCAGGCTGATTTAAAAACATTTTCTGCCCTTGGTGTATATGGTACGACGGTAATAACAGCATTAGTTGCACAAAATACCTGTGGCGTCAGTGCTGTATATGATTTATCGCCCGATTTTATTGCTGCTCAATTAGATTCTGTGCTTTCTGATGTACGTATTGATAGTGTTAAAATAGGCATGCTTTCTAATATGTCCATTATTGATGTGGTATGTCAGAAATTGCATCAATACGCTATTCCTCATGTTGTACTTGATACCGTAATGGTTGCTAAAAGTGGCGATCCTCTGCTTCAACCTGATGCTGTTGATAATATGCGAACTCAACTCCTACCGTTGGTTGATCTTATTACGCCTAATTTACCTGAAGCCGCTGTATTGCTTGGCTGTACAATGGCAACAGATGAGCAAACGATGAAGCAACAAGGCTATGCTCTTCTTAAAAAAGGATGTAAGGCGGTATTGATGAAAGGAGGGCATTTAGTTCATAGTGAAAGCCCTGATTGGCTATTGACTGAAGATGGCGAATGGCGTTTTACTTCAAAACGTATTGAAACAAAAAATACCCATGGTACAGGCTGTACACTTTCGGCTGCATTGGCAGCAATACGGCCACAAGTTACTGATTGGCATATTTGCGTTGAACAAGCAAAACTATATTTACAACAAGCTATTGAATATGCGGATAGTTTAGAAGTAGGGCAAGGTTTTGGCCCTGTTCATCATTTTCATCGTTGGTGGTAAAAAAATACCCCCAACAGTTAATTATCTAACTTTGGGGGTAACGTTAAAAAGGCGCACAAAATTAAGTGTAGCCTATTTAAGCGATAGTGACCGATTTATTGAGGTACACATCTTGTACGGCATTAATAAGCGCAACACCATCTTTCATAGATTTCTTAAATGCCTTACGACCAAGAATTAGCCCCATACCACCCGCACGTTTATTAATCACCGCAGTACGTACAGCATCTTCAAGGTCATTTTTACCAGCAGCACCACCTGAATTAATTAAACCAGCACGACCCATATAGCAGTTAGCCAGTTGATAACGGACTAAATCAATTGGGTTATCAGTGGTTAATTTGGTGTAAACACGTTCATCAGTATGACCAAAACCGATAGCCGTATAGCCACCGTTATTTTCAGCCATTTTTTGTTTAACGATATCAGCACCAATTGTTGCAGCAAGATGGTTAGCTTGGCCTGTTAAATCAGCACTGGCATGATAATCAACACCATCTTTTTTAAATGCAGGGTTACGCAAATAGGCCCATAATACTGTGACCATACCTAATTCGTGAGCACGTTCAAATGCCATGGAGATTTCTTCAATTTGGCGGCGGCTTTCAGGTGAACCGAAATAAATTGTGGCGCCTACTGCAACGGCCCCCATTTCAAACGCTTGCTCAACGCTTGCATAATAGGTTTGGTCATATTGAGTTGGATAACTTAATGTTTCGTTATGATTTAATTTTACAAGAAAAGGAATTTTGTGTGCATAACGACGAGAAACAGAAGCAAGAACACCATAAGTAGAAGCAACACAGTTACATCCTGCTTCAATAGCTAATTCAACAATATTTTTGGGATCAAAATAGAGTGGATTAGCGGCAAAAGAAGCGCCAGCAGAGTGCTCAACACCTTGGTCAACAGGAAGAATAGATAAATACCCTGTACCTGCTAAACGTCCATGGTTATATAAGGTTTGCATAGAGCGCAACACGGTATTAGGACGATTATTATCAATCATTACGCGATCAATAAAGTCAGAACCTGGTAGGTAGAGATTGTCTTTTGGGATGGTTTGGCAACGATGTTCCAATAACGAGTTAGCGTCAGAACCTAACAAACTTACTATATCAGTCATTACTTACTCCAGTTCACGATGAGATGATAGTGATTGTCATTTATCTACATTAAGATAACAAGTCACATTGAGGTGGTAATCGGCAGTGGATCGCTTCAGGTAACACAATAAATGAGAATTTATCTCCAAAAAGAGGTTCTCCATCTAAATTAAAGATCATTTGATGAGATGAACTGATGTTTACCCAAGCGCTTTCTTGCTCGATAATCTTGTCGTTTTTCTTGCGATCAAATAGGCTGGTTAATATAGAAGGGAGCAATTCATTTGCTTCAACAATGGTAATATTCAGTTTATTGTCGTTAATCAGTGCTTCAGGACAAAGTTGTTGCCCACCACCCGCTTGACGACCATTACCGATACCTAAAACAAGCGCTTCGCCTTTCCAATGAAAATTTTCAGCTTCGATAGTACAAGAATCGGCTTTTAACGTATCCATACGCAATAAACCGTTAACAAAATAGGCGACACCGCCTAAAGCAGATTTTAAGGCCTCAGGGGTTTGAGTGGTTATCTTTGTTCCAAATCCCCCTGATGCCATATTAATAAAATAGTGTGTTTTATTAACATTGATAACATCAATGGGCACAGCTCTTCCTTTAACAGCAAGACTAAGCGCATTTTCCATATCAAGAGGGATTTGTGCACTTGTCGCAAAATCATTCGCTGTACCTAATGGGATGATACCAAGTATTGGCAATGTTGATGGCGCAAGGTGTATTAGCTCAGAAACCACGCTATTGATTGTGCCATCACCTCCTGCTGCAATTATATTTTCAGCATGAAGGGTTATCGCTTCTTGAACAAAGCGTTTTACATCATTTGATTCCCAAGTCACTCTTACTTGAATGTTAAAACCTTCATTGCGTAATTGATAGACGGCTTTTCTCAACGCCTGATTATTAGCACTTTTTCCATTAATAATTAGCAAGCTGGTTTTACTCATCGATAGGAATCCTTTAGTTAAGTTACAATATTAAAAGTAATTGATATTGCAAAAATTACCATGTTTTTTACAAAGGATAACGAAAAAGAGAAGTGATTTACGTATAGATGAAAAAAGAAAAGGCAAATCCAAGGGAGATTGGATTTGCCAAGGAGGTGGTTCCTAGTCTTACTGTATTCATTCTAGTTCTTTATTTTTCAGAACTGATGATACGTCAAACAAATCATTATTGATGTGATCTGCATTTGAAATTGACCATATCAAATCGGATTATGACACTTTACTTAACTTCTACGGCATCAATTTTATGTGGTTGACGTGTTGTTGTGCCTTGTAAATTACGAATAAGTAATGCGTAGTCCAAATCAACATCTTCAGGAACAGCAAAATAAACAATGTGACCATTGCCAGGTGCAACATCTGTAGGTTGCAATTTCTTATTAAACAATTCATCTAACGTGAATTGAATATTTCCTGTTGGTGTCATTAATTCTAAACTGTCACCCAGTATAAATTTATTTTTTACGTCAACTTCGGCTAAGCCATTAACACGTTTACCTGTAAATTCACCCACAAATTGCTGAGTATCAGAGACAGAATAACCATATTCATAAGTTTGATAAGCATCGTGAGTATGGCGACGCAAAAAGCCTTCAGTATAACCACGGTGCGCTAAACCTTCTAATGTGGTTAGCAACGTGGGATCAAAAGGCTTTCCAGCAACAGCATCATCAATAGCACGACGATACATTTGTGCTGTTCGTGCACAATAGTAGAATGATTTAGTACGGCCTTCGATTTTTAAAGAGTGCACACCCATTTGAGTTAATTGCTCAACGTGTTCAATTGCGCGTAAATCTTTTGAGTTCATGATATAGGTACCGTGTTCATCTTCAAACGCGGTCATATATTCACCAGGACGTTTTGCTTCTTCGATTAAGAAAACCTTGTCTGTTGGTGCTCCAGTACCTAATGTTGGCTCGACATTCTTAACAGGAATTGGTTGGTATTTTTCAACGATATTACCAACATCGTCTTCTTTACCTTCTTCTACCTTATATTCCCAACGACAAGCGTTAGTACAGGTACCTTGGTTTGGATCACGCTTATTGATATAACCAGAGAGTAAGCAACGACCCGAATACGCCATACATAATGCGCCATGAACAAACACTTCGAGTTCCATTTCAGGGACTTGTTTACGAATTTCTGCGATTTCATCAATAGAAAGCTCACGAGAAAGAATAACACGCGTTAATCCCATTTGTTTCCAGAATTTAACGGTAGCCCAGTTAACAGCATTCGCTTGTACTGAAAGGTGAATATCCATATCAGGGAAGGCTTCACGAACCATCATAATTAAACCCGGATCGGACATAATCAGCGCATCAGGACCCATATCGATAACAGGTTTTAAATCACGGATAAAGGTTTTTAATTTGGCATTATGCGGTGCAATATTAACCACAACATAGAAGCGTTTACCTAACTCATGGGCTTCTTGGATGCCTTTAGCGAGGTTTTCATGGTTAAATTCATTATTACGCACACGCAAGCTATAACGTGGCTGACCTGCATAAACGGCATCTGCGCCATAAGCAAAGGCATAGCGCATATTTTTTAATGAGCCAGCAGGAGAGAGCAATTCGGGTGTAAACATGGTTAATTTCCTGGTTCTGATTTCAAGTCAGTCCCCCACGCGAAAGGTAGGGGTATATCATAAAGGGGAGGATTCTAGCGCTTAAGTATGGTGAGGTTCAATCTATTGTGTAAAATATTTCATCGAAAACGGTAAGCTTGGGTTTCCCAGCGATAACCTTGACCATAGATTGAGCGAATAAACTCAATTTGATCATTGAGTTGCTCAAGTTTTCGACGTAAATTTTTAATGTGACTGTCAATGGTTCTATCAGTCACAATGCGATAATCATCATAAAGATGATCCATCAATTGATCACGGGTTAATATTTTACCTGGTTGAGTCGCTAATGCTTTGAGTAAGCGGAATTCTGCGGTCGTTAAATCCAGTATTTTATTATGATATTGCACTTGATAAGCTTGCTCATCAATCACCATGGTTTTGTCATTTTGAACAATATCTTGTGGGCGATAGTAACGGCGTAATAGCGTTTTTACTCGCGCGACGACTTCTCGTGGACTATAAGGCTTGCAAATATAATCATCAGCACCAATTTCAAGCCCTAATAGCCTATCAACTTCTTCTGTTTTTGCTGTGACCATAATTATTGGAATATCGGAGAATTGACGTAATTCTTTACAAACACTGATGCCATCTTTAATGGGTAACATCAAATCAAGTAGAACGAGATCAATATGTTGCTGTTGTACCGTTTGACTGACATTGGCACCATCGGCTAACCAATGTGTTTGATAGCCTGCTGCGTGAAGATAATCAATCAGCAATTGTGCTAATTTAGGTTCATCTTCGACAATTAATATTGAATATACATTATCTTCGGCTGTCATCCCTTTACCTAGCTATCATAAACATTAATTATTATCTGTATAGGCAGGTAATTGGATAAGGATCTTTATACCGCCTAAAGAAGAGGGCATTGCATTAATATGACCATTATGCGCTTCAACAATATTTTCGCAAATAGCAAGACCAAGCCCTGAACCACCACTCGCGCGATTACGCGAGTTTTCAGCACGATAAAAACGCTGAAAAATAGCCTCATATTGCAATTTATCAAGTCCTGGTGCGCTATCTTCAAAGACAATATAAACTGTATTTTGTTTCTTTTGGGTCGATATTTGTAATTGCCCACCAGAATAAGTATATCGCATACTATTTTCTAGCAAATTATGAAAAAGCTGGATCATCCTATCAGGATCAGCTTGTACAATAAGTGGTGATACATCATCTAATTGAGTTGTTAATTGAATCTCTTTTGCTTGATAAGCATGATGATATGAAGCGACAGCTAATAATATTACGTCGTTAATATCGATAAACTTTTTGCGATAAGTTAATGAGCCTCTATCTGATAATGAAAGCTGGTGGAGATCGTTAACTAGTTTAGTCAAATTAGTCACTTCAAATAACAATGAGTTTAAAGTTTCAGTCGTTGGTTTTCTTACACCATCTTGTAATGCTTCAAGTTCACCTTTTAAAATAGAAAGTGGGGTGCGCAACTCATGTGAAATATCCGCCATATAATCACGTCGTATTTGTTCATTTTTTTCTAACGTACTGGCAAGCTGATTAAAATCTGTCGCTAATTGACTAATTTCATCTTTGCTTGTTGGATTAACACGAACTGAAAAATCGCCTGAGGCCAATTTATGCGTTGCTTCAACAAGACGTTTTACTGGACGTATCATACTGCGAGAAAGAATTAGTGTGATTAATAAAGCAATAAAAACAGTAAAGCCAGCAATTATCCAACTAGTACGCAATTGCTGTTTATCAAAACTAATATCGGCTTCATTACTGATTTTATCGGCAGCACTAACGATAACCCAACCTACAATTTCATCATGGTTAGTAATGGGTTTTTTAAAGGTTTCAGCAGGGAATTGGTTATCATGGCCAAATAAGCGATGCATTTGTTTATCAACAATCCAAAATTGTGTACGCCAACCTCTTGGTGGTGGACCTTCTCCACTTTGGCTTATCTGATCAATTGTACGTAAGATTTGATACAGTGAGCGATCATCTCTATTAAGAAAGTGCCAGCTTCCTGTTTGCTCATATTGTTCGCTTAAGGCTTGCGCTAATAATGTGGCGCGTTGCTCACTATTTTTCTTAATATAACCGATAAATCCTTGCTCAAAACTACCACGAATACCGATATGCATTGCTAATACGACTATCATACAAGTGGCGAAAATAATGAGAAAAAGCTTGCTTCTTAGTTTCATATTTTCGCCTCTTTTTGACTATTACGGCGTTGTTGCCAGCGTGAGCGTAATCCATCAAAAAATAGATAAATAACAGGTGTAGTATAGAGCGTAAGTAACTGGCTCATTAATAAACCACCCACAATCGTAATTCCTAAAGGTTGACGTAGTTCAGCACCATCGCCACTGCCTAACATTAAAGGAAGAGCACCAAAAAGTGCCGCTAACGTAGTCATAATAATAGGACGAAAACGCAATAAGCTCGCTTGGATAATCGCGTCTTTTGCTGACAATTTACCTTCTCGTTGTGCCGTAATTGCAAAATCCACCATGATAATGGCGTTTTTCTTAACAATACCGATAAGCAACATAATACCAATTAGCGCGATAAGGCTAAAAGGTGTATCAAAGAGTCGTAAAGCTAATAAGGCACCAACACCTGCGGAAGGTAAAGTTGATAAAATAGTCAGTGGATGAATATAGCTTTCATACAATACGCCTAGTACTAAATACACAGTAACAATGGCAGCGAGGATCAGAATAAGTTGAGATTTAATGGTATCTTGAAAAACTTGCGCTGTACCTGCAAAAGAGCCTCTTACTGTATTAGGCACACCCAATTGAGTCATTGTACGTTCTATAGAATCAATCGCATTTGATAGGGTATAGCCATCAGGAATATTAAAGGCAATGGTAGAGGCGGCTGATAATCCTTGATGATTCACACTTAGTGGCGCATTAGCAGGATACCAACTTGCAAATGCAGATAAAGGAATACGTGCGCCTTGTGAATTAATCACATACATTTTATCAAGTGCTGAGACATCTTGTGTATATTGTTCAGCAACTTCCATTACGACCTTATATTGGTTTAATGGTGCATAAATTGTTGAAATTTGGCGCTGACCAAAAGCGTTATTCAATAGATTGTTGGCATCATTAACGTTAATCCCTAATTGAGACATGGTATCCCTATCATAGATTATCGCCATTTCTGCGCCTTTATCTTCTTTATCGGAGTTAACATCAACTAGCTCAGGTAATTCGCCTAATGCTTTACGTACAATAGGCTCCCATTTACGTAATTCACTTAAATCATCCGCTAATAACGTAAATTGATAGCTGGCATTTGCTTGTCTACCTCCCGCTCTGATATCTTGCACTGGCATTAAAAAGAGATTAGCACCAGGTTCATTGGCAAGCTTAGTACGTAAGCGATTAATCACTTGATTGGCGCTTTCTGTTCGCTCTGATAAAGGATTGAGTGAGATAAACATAAAACCACTGTTGATCCTACCCCCACCTGTAAAACCAGTAACACTATCAACATCTTTATCCGCATTAATTTCTTGCATAAAGCGCGTCATTTTTTCTTTCATTGCTTGAAATGAAATACTCTGATCAGCGCGAACAAATCCCATTAAACGACCTGTATCTTGATCAGGAAAAAAGGTTTTAGGCGCGCTGATATAGAGATAGACATTAAGCCCTAAAGTGGCGAGAAAAATAGCCATAACCCAACGACGATGGCGTAATGCTGATTGTAATGTGACGCTATAGCCTTGTTGAAGGCGAAATATTAATTTACCAAAGCCACGTAAATGAGATTGGGATTTTGGTTTTATTCCTTTAAGTAAATGCGCACACATCATAGGCGTTAGTGTTAGCGAAACAAAAAGAGAAATACCAATAGCAGTCGTTAGTGTAATTGCAAATTCTTTAAATAAGCGACCAACAAGCCCATCCATTAATAATAAAGGAATAAAAACAGCAACGAGTGAAATACTCATTGAAAGTACGGTAAACCCGACTTCACTGACCCCTTTTAAGGCGGCTTCTTTCGGTTTTAAGCCATTTTCAATATGACGAGAGATATTTTCTAAGACAACAATGGCATCATCAACAACAAACCCAGTTGCGACAGTTAATGCCATTAATGAGAGGTTATTTAAACTAAAGCCACATAAATACATCGCTGAAAAAGTACCAATTAGTGATACCGGTACTGCGACAGCAGGGATAAGCGTGGCTCTACCCTCTCGTAAAAAGAGAAAGACCACTAAAATAACAAGAGCAACGGCTATTGCTAAAGCACGCTCAACTTCAGATAAAGAAGCGCGAATAGTTGGTGTTCTATCTTGAGCAACTTTTAAATCAACACTAGCAGGAATAAGCTCACGTAAATCAGGTAATTCTTCACGAATACGGTTAACGGTTTCAATAATATTAGCGCCAGCTTCACGGCGAATAACCAGCAAAATGGCAGGCTCTCCACCACTCATGCCCGCTGCGCGTGAATTTTGTACAGAGTCTGTGACTTGTGCAACATCACTTAAACGAACAACGGCATCTTGATTGTAATGCACAATAACAGGGCGATAATCAGCTGCTTTACTTAGCTCATCATTGGTTTGGATTTGCCAACGATTTTCATCACTAGTGACAAAGCCTTGAGGTCGTCTAACGTTAGATTGACTAATCGCTTTACGCACATCATCTAAGCTGACATTTTGATTAAATAGTGCATCAGGATTTAGCGCAACACGTACAGCGGGTAATGAGCCACCTCCTACAGAGACTTCACTTACACCTTCAATTTGAGAGATCTTTTGCGCTAAGCGAGTTGAGGCTAAATCGTAAAGTTCCCCTGTATTATGTGTTTTAGAGGTAAGCGTTAAAATCATAATCGGTGCATCAGAAGGGTTCGATTTAAAATAACGCGGACGACTTGGCATACCTGATGGTAGTAAGCTTTGTGCAGCATTTAGTGCAGCTTGAACATCTCTAGCCGCGGTATTAATATCTTTGTCTAAATCAAAAACCAATGTGATATTCGTACTGCCTAATGCACTGCTTGATGTCATTTCATCAATACCCGCAATACGTCCTAAAGAGCGCTCAAGGGGTGTGGCCACTGATGATGCCATTGTTTCAGGCGAAGCACCGGGTAATGAAGCAGAAATATTAATAACGGGATAATCAACTTGTGGTAATGGTGCAACAGGAAGCAACATAAACCCCAAAACACCACAAAGCGATATCGCTAAGCTAAGTAGCGTTGTGGCCACAGGTCGTTTAATAAATAGGGCGAAAAACTTCATGATACAGCCCCGTTATCATGTTTAGCATGCTTATGACGATTTAAATAGAGTGATAATTTATCAAACAGTAGATAAATAACTGGCGTAGTAAAGAGTGTCAGTATTTGGCTCATAATTAAACCACCTACCATACATACACCTAAAGGTTGACGAAGTTCAGCACCAACACCTGTACTCAGCATTAGAGGTAATGCACCTAATAACGCGGCCATTGTTGTCATTAAAATAGGGCGAAAACGTAACAAACAAGCTTGATATATAGCTTCATAAGGTGTTAAACCTTGCTCACGTTCAGCAGCGAGTGCGAAATCTATCATCATGATGGCATTTTTCTTCACAATACCAATCAATAAGATAATCCCAATAATAGCAATAACATCCAGCTCATTACCTGCTGCCATTAAGGCAAGTAATGCACCCACACCTGCTGTGGGTAGTGTTGATAAAATAGTAATAGGATGTATAAAGCTTTCATAGAGCACACCTAACACAATATACATAGCAACAATTGCCGCTATAATTAGCCACAATGTGCTTGATAATGCACTTTCAAACGCTAAAGTAGCACCTTGGAATTGAGTGGTGATATCTTTAGGCATCGCTATCTGTTCTTCAGCACTTTTTACCGCTTTAACTGCGGCTTCAAGTGATGAATTATCGGCGACATTAAAAGAGAACGTAGCAGCAGGAAATTGTGCTTGGTGATTAATAGAAAGAGGTGCAAGGCGCTGTTCAACAGAAGCAATAGAAAGCAAAGGTACCATTGCGCCATCTTTACCTGATAAATGAACCGCTGAGAGTGCTTGTAACCCATCACTGCCACGAATATCTTGCTCTAATACCACTCGATATTGGTTAGCCTGAGTATAAATTGTAGAAACAAGACGCTGTCCAAATGCATTATAAAGGGCATTATCAATCGCATTCATAGAAATACCTAAGCGACTCGCTGTATCTCTATCCACGTTGATATAAGCCATCATTCCATTAGCTTGCCAATCACTACTAACATCAGTTAATTCAGGGCTATTTTGTAACGCTTGAGAAAGTTTAGGTACCCAATGCGCAAGCTCATCAAGTGAGGTCGCTTGTAATGTAAATTGGTATTGTGTACGTGATACTTGGGTATCAATTGTCAAATCTTGAGTAGGTTGTAAATAAAGCGTAATACCTGCGATAGAGTCAATACGTGATTGTAATCGTGGAATAATGACATCAATACGAGAATCACGCTCATCAAGTGGTTTTAATGTTATCTGCAAACGGCCTGTATTTAACGTAGCATTACTCCCATCAATACCCACAAAACTTGCGATATTTTCAACATCAGGATCTTCCATTAATTTTTGAACAACTTGTTGTTGCTTTTCAACCATGGCTTGATAGGAAATCGATTGTGATGTTTCAACAGTGCCTTGTAACAATCCATTATCTTGTAATGGGAAAAAACCTTTAGGAATAAATAGATAAAGTAAGACTGTTAATACTAATGTACTTAATGCAACACCTAATGTTATCCATTGATGATTTAACACGCGTTTTAGCCAAACTGCATAAACAGCAATCATTTTTTCAAAAAAACGCTCGCAGGCAATTTCAAATCGATTATGTTTGATTTGGCTTTCTGGTTTAAGTAAACGAGCACACATCATTGGTGTCAGTGTTAATGAAACCACCGCTGAAATTAAAATAGCGACAGCCAATGTGATAGCAAATTCTCGAAAGAGACGTCCAACAATATCGCCCATAAATAACAGTGGAATAAGGACGGCAATTAATGAAAATGTCAGTGAGATGATAGTAAAACCTATTTCACCCGCACCTTTTAAAGCAGCAGTAAGGGGTTTATCCCCTTTTTCAAGATATCGAGAGATATTTTCAATCACTACAATTGCATCATCAACAACAAAGCCTGTGGCAATCGTGAGTGCCATTAAAGTGAGGTTATTGACTGAAAACCCACAAAAATACATAACCGCGAAGGTTCCCACTAAGGAAAGTGGCACCGCGATACTTGGAATTAATGTTGCAACACCATTACGTAAAAAGAGATAAATCACCATAACGACTAATGCGATTGCAAGTCCTAGCTCAAATTGAACATCTTTTACAGAAGCACGAATAGTCGTTGTTCTATCAGTTAAAATATCAACGTTGACCGATTTAGGTAAATTAGAGATGAGTTCAGGCAAAAGTGCGCGAATATTATCTGTTGTATCAATAACGTTAACCCCAGGTTGACGTTGTACATTGATAATGATGGCTTGTTTTTGATTAGCCCAAGCACCTAATTGATTATTTTCTGCTGCTTGCTCTATTGTCGCAATATCAGCTAAACGAATAGGTGCACCATTTTTATATGAAACAATTAATTGACGATAATCATCAAGTGATTTCATCTGATCATTTGCGGATAATGTGACAGAGCGAGTAGGGCCATCTAAGCTACCTTTCGCTGAGTTAACATTTGCATTATTAATAGCATTACGAATAGTTTCACTATCTAGCCCATAAGAGGCGGCCGCTTGAGCATTAAGTTTGACTCTGACAGCAGGGCGTTGACCACCCGCTAATGACACTAATCCCACACCATTCACTTGTGATATTTTCTGAGAAACACGCGTTTCTACCATATCTTGCAATTGTGTCATAGGTAACGCATTACTGGTTACAGACAAGGTAAGAATAGGTGGATCGGCGGGATTTACTTTGCTGTAAATTGGCGGATAAGGCAAATCAGAAGGCAATAGATTTGTTGCGGCATTAATGGCAGCTTGCACTTCTTGCTCTGCAACATCTAAAGGAAGTGAGAGTTGAAACATTAATGTAATAACAGAAGCACCACCAGAGCTTTGTGATGACATCTGTTTTAAGCCAGACATTTGTCCAAATTGACGCTCTAAAGGTGCAGTAACTGCTGAGGTCATCACTTCAGGGTTAGCCCCAGGATAAAGTGTCACGACTTGAATAGTTGGATAATCAACTTCAGGTAATGCAGAAACGGGTAGCATACGATAGCCAACAATTCCGGCTAATAATATGGCGACCATAAAAAGTGTTGTTGCAACAGGTCGTAGAATAAATAGGCGAGAAGGGCCACCCCCTGTACCATGCGTTTTTTCGGTCATTACGCTTTCTCCGCATTAGCACGGTTGCTTTCTTTTGTTGTTAAAGCTGAAGGCGTCACTATATCGACTTTTGCGCCTTCTGTTAATCTATCTACACCATCAGTGACAACACGTTGGTTTGCAGATAAGCCTGAGGCAATCACCACAATCTGTGCATTCTGTAAGGCAACTTCCACGCTTTTTTTACTGACCTTATCTTCATCATCAACAACCCACACAAAGTGACCTTCATTACCCATTTGCAATGCCGCATTAGGAATAACTACGGCTTTTTCTAATGTTGTGACAAATAAACGGATATTCACAAACTGATTAGGAAATAGGGTATTTTCTTGTTGAGGAAAACGACCTTTGAGCTTAATGGTACCTGTTGTGGAATCAATTTGGTTATCGATACTAAATAACGTACCTTGAGCGAGTTCAAATTGGTTATTTCTATCTAACGCAGTAACGGGTAAATCAGCGCGTGTTTTACGGGCTTGAATGATATTGCTGAGATCTTGCTCTGGTAGTGTAAAGAGCACATCAACCGAATCCATTTGATTAATCACAACGATAGGTGTGGATGAGCCACCTGAAATATAGTTGCCAACATCGACTTGTTTTAAGCCAACTCGTCCTGAAATAGGCGCTGTGATTTTGCTATAGGTGAGTTGTAATTGTGCATCACGTATTGAGGCTTCATCAATTTGAATACTGGCTTGAGCTTGTTTAACTAGCGCAATTTGATTATCTAACTCTTGTTGTGAGACTAAATTGGTTTTAGCTAATTTCTGATAACGCGTTAAATCAAGGCGCGCATTAGCGAGTGTGGCTTGATCTTTTGCTAATTGACCTTTGGCTTGTGCTAATTTCACTTCAAAAGGGCGAGGGTCTATTTCAGCGAGTAAATCGCCTTGTTTCACTTGCTGACCTTCAACAAAGTGAATCGCCATAAGTTGCCCTTCAACACGGCTAGTTATTGTCACGCTATTGATAGCATGTACTGTACCTAGTGCAGTCAGGAATTGAGGTACATCTTCTTCTTTTGATGTTGCCGCCTGTACTGGTGCAAGGGGAAAACGGCGTGCTGCAGAACCCGAGCTGGTACGATTTTGTGCAGAATTTTGTGCTCCTTTAGCCACATTATTCGGTGATGTTTTTGAATGACTAAATTGCCAATAGGCGATAACACCAGCGGCAATAACAATCAACGCAATAATAGACAGTCTTTTTTTCGGATTTTTGTTTTTATTCATTGTTTTTGTGATCTCACAGACAACTAGCTAATCAGGAATAGTGTAACGAAACTTGGCAATAGTGACATTCTACCTGTTTCTTCACGCTTAAAAATGGAGGAAATATGAAAGTTAGGTCAAGTAATGTGGTTTGTTGGTGATATTTTGAATAGTTATCAATAATTATAATAAAATTATCTCATTGTTTATATTCAATAAATAAAATTACTAGAAAATCAATAATATCAACACGAACAAATAGTTCATGGCGTAATAATACAGTATAAAATAATATTTTGATAATCAGTAAGTTATTTTAATTGCTCTCTTTTTAACCGTATAAGTGTTTTGTACAAATACAGTTATCTGTGATAAAACTTAATAGTTAGTTATAATTCTTAGATAATTATGCTTGTGAGTGATAGAATGCCACCCCTGTTTTTCTCTGCGTTGAACTCTTTTCAAAGAATAACAATCCAGTTTGAAATACACCGCGTGTTAAATCTGTCTTGAAATAATCGTTTTTTGTAAAAATCAGCCTAAATATAAAGGGCGTAATAGAATAACTAGAGGTTTTTAGTGTCAACTGCAAACACACCTGATGATGAACAAAAACCGAGTCTGAATGCATTTAAGCAGCCTCGCTCATTTTATCTCATCTTTTCTATCGAATTATGGGAACGTTTTGGATACTACGGCTTGCAAGGAATTATGGCCGTTTATCTGGTTAAAATGCTAGGCATGAGTGAGGCGCAAGCTATCACTGTGTTTGCTGCATTTACTGCATTGGTTTATGGTTTTGTCGCTATCGGGGGATGGTTAGGCGATAAAATTTTAGGAACTAAACGCGTTATTGTCCTTGGTGCTATCGTTCTGGCGATTGGCTATGCCCTGGTTGCTTTTTCTGGCCATAGTAAAGACATGATCTACTGGGGATTGGCAATAATCGCAGTAGGTAATGGTTTATTTAAAGCCAACCCATCGTCTTTATTAGCAACCTGTTATGAAAAAGATGATCCGCAGTTAGACGGTGCATTCACCATGTACTATATGTCTATCAACGTCGGCTCTTTCTTCTCTATGCTAGCAACACCTTGGTTAGCTGCAAGATATGGCTGGGATGTCGCTTTCTCACTGAGTGTAGTGGGAATGCTTATTACCCTAGTGAACTTTGTTTTTTGCCGTGGTTGGATTAAAGATAAAGGTTCTAAACCTGATTTTGAACCACTTAACTATCTAAAACTGCTATTAACGCTGGTGGGTATTGTTGCATTATCTGCGTTATCAACTTGGTTATTACATAATAACGAAGTGGCAAGTTGGTCATTGGCCATTATCTCATTAGGTATCATTCTTATTTTTGCTCGCGAAACCTTTATGATGAAAGGTGCTGCGCGTCGTAAAATGATAGTGGCTTTCTTATTAATGGTTGAAGCGGTCGTTTTCTTTGTGCTTTACGATCAAATGCCAACATCTTTAAACTTCTTCGCCATTCATAATGTTGAACATTCACTATTAGGTATTAATGTTGAACCAGAACAATTTCAATCATTAAATCCATTCTGGATAATGTTAGCCAGCCCATTATTAGCTGCTATCTATAACTTTATGGGCGATAAACTGCCAATGCCTTATAAATTTACTATTGGTATGTTCTTGAGTGCAACAGCATTTTTGGTATTACCTTTAGGTGCAAGCATGGCGAATGAGGCGGGAATTGTTTCTTCATGGTGGCTTGTTGCAAGCTATGGCTTTCAAAGTATTGGTGAACTGATGATTTCAGGACTTGGCCTTGCTATGGTGGCACAATTAGTTCCACAGCGCTTAATGGGCTTTATTATGGGAGCTTGGTTCTTAACCTCAGCGGCAGCTGCAATTATTGCGGGTAAAGTGGCAAGTTTGATGGCAGTGCCTGAAGATGTACAAAATGCACATGCTTCTTTAGAAATTTATAGTAGTGTATTTTTACAAATTGGTATTATAACAGGGGTGATTGCCATTTTAATGCTGATCACTGCACCTATGTTAAGCAAAATGACACAGTAAAGATTATCTAACATTGCTTAATATAAAAAAAGGATGCTTGAATAGCATCCTTTTTTGTTTTATCGATTAAAGATCGCGTTAATTTATTGCTTTATCTGTTTGTAATATGAGATCGTTTTCTTCTTTTGGCATTACTTTAGTTGCAGTCCAACCTTTATAAGCCAACGGTAAAAAAGCCACGATAATCGCTAAAGCAGATACGCCAGCAACATAATAAGCACCCGCCATTGCTGTTTTCTCTAACCAAGCCCCTGTTAACATTGGTGTTAATCCACCAAATACGGCATAAGACATGTTATAAGCAAAAGATAATCCAGAAAAACGAATTGAAGGTGGGAAAGTACGTGTGCTAACAATGGGCGTTGTTGCAATTGCACCGACAAAGAAACCCATCAACCCATAATTAAAGGCTAACTGAATGCCAGACATTGAAGCCTCTAAATTGCCATAGAAATAGAATGCACTGGCGATTAATCCACCCCAAGATAAACTCATTGAAACACGTGTACCTGCTTTATCACCTATCCACCCCCAGAAAATACAGCCTAAGGTTAAGGTTAATGTCGCAACACAGTTAGCTTCTAACGAAGTGGTTCTATCAATTTTATAAATGCCTTCAACAATCACACTTGGCGTCATTAAAATAGTAACCACAATGGCTGTTGATAATGACCACGTTAATATCGCCGTAATAACACAGGCTTGTTTATGATTTTTAATCACAGAAACAACGGGCATTTCTTGCGCTAATGCTTTTTTTGCTGCCATTTCTTTAAAAATAGGTGTTTCCTGTAAAAATCGACGTAAATAAACAGAAATTAGCCCAAAAACTCCCCCTAAAATAAAGGGAATACGCCATGCAAAATCATTCACTTCTTGTGCGCTATAACTACGTTGAACGATGATCGCAACAATAGAGCCTAATAAAATACCGCCAGTAATACCTGATGTTAAAGTACCTACGCCTAAGCCATATCGTTGTTTTGGTGTATGTTCTGCAATAAATACCCACGCACCAGGCATTTCACCACCAATAGCCGCACCTTGCATGATACGCATTAATAACAATAATAGCGGTGCCATTAAGCCAATGCTTTCATACGTTGGCAACAAACCAATCACCAATGTTGGTACAGCCATTAAGAAAATACTGAGTGTAAACATTCGCTTACGACCAATGATATCCCCATAATGCGCCATAATGATACCGCCAATAGGGCGAGCAAGGTAACCGGCTGCAAAAATACCTAATGTTTGCATTTGTGCAATAAATGCATTGTCACCAGGAAAAAAAAGATGGCTCAATGTTTTCGTAAAGAATACGAAGATCACGAAATCATAGAACTCCAAAGTTCCTCCTAGTGAGGATAAACCTAACGTTTTATAGTCGTTTCGGTTTAATGGTCGTGCCGTAGGTTGACTCAACGGCTGAGTGGAGTTTGATGTCATAATAAAAACCTATATTAATTATCGTGATAAAAAATAACCCGTTTATAAAATACAAATACATTGTTTAAATGCGATAAATAAAACAGTAGGAAATAAATAATTAATGACAATATTGTTTGTCGTAAATTAAACAAGATAGAATATTATTGTGATACAAATTTATTTATATCAGGAAGCTCTTAATAAAGTAAATAGCTCAAATAAAAATAGCAATATAAACTAGCTTTTGTATTTATTATAAAATTATAAGCCGTTATGTAGCTATTTCATGAAAATATATTCTGTTAATATAACATAATGCGATAAATAATAAATTTATTGTTTTTATATGTGAATATTTTTAAATTGATCATTTAATTGATATACCAATCAATAGTTAAATATATTTGTTGAGTTTAAAATATAAATAAAATTATAAATTAATTTATTTTGAATTTATTTATATTTGAAAATCCATTGTTTACTAGATAATTAATAAAGCATTAGTCATCTTTATTGGAATATATGATCTGTGATTATTTCTACTATTAGCATATTACTCTTTATGTTAAATAAATTCATGGTGACATCAAATTTCAAAATAAACAATAAATGTGAAATTATATTGCTTATTTTAATTTCATTGTGATTTTTGTATTAAGTTTTAATGAATATTTTAGTGTTTAAATCTATTATTTTTATTTTATGGAAAAGTTTGAGGAAACGATGTTCTCTATTTCAATGAGTGATGTACTTTTAACCGCAATTATTATTTTTTCGACACTTTCTCTTATCGCATTAGGGGGAAGTTTGGTATTAAGAAGTGTATTACATCGCCACGAACAACAAGATGTGACACAACAAACTAATATGCAACTTAGCCAATCAATGAAAAAAATCTTTATAACCGCATTAATAGTCGCTTTGTTATTAGTTTATTTTTACCTACTAATAACTTAATAGTTTGAAAAATTTTTTGGATAGAAACAAAAAAGCCACTACAATCAAACAGATTTAGTGGCTTTTTGATAAAAAACTAATAAGGGCAGATTAGACTAAGAAAATGGTAGCTAAGCCTAAGAAGATAAAGAAACCACCTGTATCAGTAATTGCAGTTATCATCACACTGGAGCCAATCGCAGGGTCTTTGCCTAGTTTTATCATTATCATTGGTATTAACACCCCCATTATTGCAGCCATCAAGAGGTTAAGGACCATTGCCATTGTCATCACGGCACCCATCGCAGCATCGCCATAGAGTAAGAAGGTGACAACGCCCATAATTCCACCCCAAACAATACCGTTAATTAAGGCAACGCCTAGTTCCCTTAACATTAAGAAGGAAAAACTTCCTGTTTGTATTTGGTGTAGCGCTAAAGCACGTACAATCATGGTGATGGTTTGGTTACCGGTATTACCACCAATACCTGCAACGATAGGCATTAATGTTGCAAGTGCAACTAATTGAGAAATCGTGTGTTCAAAGACACCAATAACACGAGAAGCGACAAATGCTGTACATAAGTTGATAGCAAGCCATGTCCAACGTGTTTTTACAGCTTGTCCTACTGGTGCAAAAACGTCTTCTTCAGGACTTAACCCCCCCATACGACGTATATTGGTATCACTTTCTTCATGCATATTATCGACGATGTCTTCAACGGTAAGTCGTCCCATTAAAAGACCATTACTGTCAACAACGGCGGCTGAAATTAAGTCATAACGTTCGAACGCACCCGCAGCATCTTCGCCTTTTTCCTCAGGCATAAAGCTTACTGTATCTGTTTTCATCACTTCAGAAACGCGCTTATCAGGGGAATGCGTTAATACGGTTGTTAAAGGTAATTCACCTAATAGATGATTCGCATTATCGATAACAAAAATTTTATCTGTTGCTTCAGGAATAGAACCACGTTGACGTAAATATCGTTGTACTGTTTTTAAAGTGACGTTACCACGCACAGTCACAAACTCAAAATCCATCATCTGACCGACACTATCTTTAGGATATTGCAGGACTTCTCTTATTCTATTACGCAGACTAGGTTCTAAATAGGTAAGAAGACGACGCATGGTATCGCGAGGTAAATGTTCTGCGATATAGGCTTGTTCATCAATATGTAATGTGGCGACCGATCGTAATAATTCACGATCGGTCATATCCTTAATCAGGCTATCCCATACGGCGACAGATGCTTCAACTAAAACAGCACCACGTTCATTATTATCAACCAAGTGCCACAGTGCTAGACGCTCGTCATAGGGTAAAGCTTCAAGAATATCTGCAATATCTGCCGCGTGTAGATCTTGTAGTAATTCTCGAACTTTCGTTATCTTCTCATGAAGTTCTTGATGATTCAGTCTATCATTTTCACTTGCTTCACCTAAGATGGTTTCAACAAAACGGTCATCTTCAAGAAAGATAGACAAAATTTGTTGACGCAGGTATGCCACTTTTTGTGAGTACGGATTAATGGCAGCCGCAGTATCATTATTGATAGCTGTTTGAGACATGTTATTCCTTTTTAATTCTTATGAGGGAGATAACCATTGAACATTCATTATTCCAATTTAGGATGATTATCGGCTCTCTGCGTATAAAAATATGTTCCTTGAACAATATTATATTAGTGATGTTCATGTTATCGTCACAAATCACACCTTTGTTGTTATGTGATTAATTATTGTGTGATTCGTTGTTATATATTCTTCACAATAGGGTTAACGTAATAAAAGACGCGTTTATCTGCGTCTTTTTATGCATAATATCATATTGTTAAGAAGATTCCTCTTTAATATCCAATTTCCAGCCTGGAACTGCCTGCCAATGTTCTTGTTCTTTTTCTAAATCAAGCTCCATCAAAGTATTATCAGACAGATAATGTGCAGGAAAATAGAGAGTCCAGTGGTTCTCATCAGTAATAAGACGTAAAGAAGAAGGTTTTGTCGTTGATTGTCTTTGATTGTTAAGCAATGTTGCCAATCTTAATATTTGTACTAAAGGAAAATATTGTTTCTTTTTATAGAGATTAAATTTAGGTAACTCATCAAATTTAATCGATTTTCTTTGGTAACGAACGAGAGTTGCTAATAGTAGTTGTTGCTCTTGATTAAAGCCGGGTAAATCGGTATTTAGCAATATATAAGCAGAATGGCGATGTAATCCGCTTAAATTAATACTTAATCCGACCTCATGTAACATAACAGCCCAGACAAGAATAGCTTCTAAATCAGGACGGACTAACTTTGAATTTTGCTGTGCCCATTGGTTATAAAGCATTTCCATTGTCGCTAACACTCGTTTAGCCTGTTCTCTATCGATATTATAGTGTTCAGCTAGACTTTTTGCGGTGCGTTGACGAATATCTTGGTGGCGAAAACGGCCTTCCATTTCATACAATACGCCTTCACGCAATGCGCCGTCAGAAAGATGGAGTTCTTTTAAACCTAAAGAATCAAAAATACCGCATAAGATAGCCAGGCCGGGTACAAAAACATGTTTACGTTCATCAGATAATCCTGGTAAGGCAATATCTTTAAATTTCTTAAAACGTAATACTTGTTTAGTTAGCATTAATAGACGTTCTGGTGTGATAACACCGTCTTTTTCGCCAAACTCAACTAACATCTCATGTGCGGCTTTAATCGTTCCTGATGCACCTAATGCAACATCCCAACCTGTCATTTTGTATTGCCACGCAATTTTTTTCATTTTTCGCGCGGCTTTTTCGCGTGCTTTTCTAAATGCAGATTCACTAATTTTGTGTTCAGGGAAAAATTGGCGACTAAAGCTAACACAACCCATACGTTGGCTTTCTATTAAAAGAGGTTCAAAATTTTCACCAATTATAAGTTCTGTTGAACCGCCACCGATATCAATGACAAGTTTACGACCTTTTTCAGATTGCGTATGCTCAACGCCCATAAAGATTAATCGAGCTTCTTCATGACCTGATATAATCTCGATGGGATAGGGCATTACTTCTTTGGCACGCTGTAAAAATATTTTAGCGTTATTGGCAACACGCAAAGTATGTGTACCAACTACAGTGACATTTTCAGCAGGAAAACCTTGTAATCTTTCTGCAAAAAGAGAAAGTGCAGAAAGCCCACGTAACATAGCTTCCTCGCTTAATTGATTATCATCATCAAGCCCATCAGCAAGATAAACACGTTGTTTTAATCGACTTAACACTTGCAATGCGCCATTAACAACGCGCGCAATTATCATATGAAAACTATTAGAGCCTAGGTCAATAGCGGCAATTTCTAAAGGACGTGGTGAGGTCTCTTCTTGTGTTAAAGGCATAGATTACGCTCGTGTTCCTGGTTGTTCTAAAGATTTAATATATTCATAAACAGCAAGTTGGGAACGAATTTTACGTTTGTTTCCTCGTGGGACATAGCTATTTGTTAAATCTTTATCTATATAACGTGCTTTTACCGTGTCATTAAATTGAAGGTCTAATATATCAAGAACCTGCTGTTTAATTCGCGGGTCAAGCAAAGGTACCGCGACTTCAATACGGTAATCTAAATTTCGTGTCATCCAATCAGCAGAAGAAAGAAAGATTTTTTCATCACCTTTATTTGTAAAAACATACACTCTGTCGTGCTCTAAAAAGCGATCAACAACACTCGTGACTTGAATGTTTTCACTAAATCCGGGTTGATTAGGGACTAAAGAGCACATACCTCTTACGAGTAGACGAATTTTAACACCCGCATCAGAAGCATCATAAAGTCGATTGACTAACTCTTCATCGACTAAATTATTCACTTTTAAGGTGATCCCTGCTACATGTCCTGCTTGTGCACTGTGTATTTCATTAGTAATTAATTGATTTAACAGTAAACGCGAGTTTTGTGGTGAAACCATTAAATGTTCAAAACTAACAGGGCGATAAGGGTTTTCAATAAAATTAAAGACGCGTCTAACCTCATTCGTAATTTCAGGGTTAGCGGTTAATAATGAGTAGTCAGTATATAATCTGGCTGTTTTTTCGTTAAAGTTACCCGTGCCGATATGTGCATAACGAATAATCTCACCTTCTTCTAAACGAGAAATAATAAATAATTTTGCATGAATTTTTAAACCAGGTGCAGAAAAAATAACATGAACACCTGCTTCTGTTAGCCGTTTAGCCCAGTGAATATTCGCCGCTTCGTCAAAACGTGCTTGTAATTCAACTACCACAGTAATACGTTTACCGTTATGAGCCGCATGTATCATTGAATCAATAATTCGTGAGTCTTTGGCGACACGATAGATATTGATTTTTATCGCGATAACACTCGGGTCAAAAGAGGCTTGGCGTAACAATTCCAACATATGCTCAAAGGTATGATAAGGATAATAGAGCAGGACATCGCGTTCACGAATGGCATCAAAACCATTACGGAAATTATCAAACCAGACATGGCGTAAACGGGGAATTGGCTTATTTAAGAGAAACTTACTTCCCTCATTAGGAAAATCGATAAAGTCTTTGAAATTATGATAACGACCACCCGCAATAACAGAGTCATTATTGGATAGCCCTAATTTGCTTCTTAGAACTTCAACCATCTCATCAGGCATATCACGTTGATACACAAAGCGTACAGGCTCTGCTGTTAAACGTTGTTTTAGCGTTGATGACATCATTTCAAGTAAACTTGATTCCATCTCTGTAGCGAGATCGTATTCCGCATCACGCGTCATTTTCATGGAATAGGCATTTAATGAATCATAATCAAAAAATCCTTTAAAAATCTCATCAAGGCAATAACGCAAAATATTATCTAATAAGATCATGGATTTTTTCTTACCACGACCTTGTTCTGTTGGCAAAATAACAAAACGAGGTACTTTATCAGAAGGAATTTCTAATAATGCATAATGAATATTTTGCCCTTGTGCAATTTCAACCGCTAAATATGTATAATCATCTTTAAGAAACTCAACTAAGTTGGTTTCAGGATTAATCAGAATTGGCGTGATGTGTTTTCTTAAATGCTGGCGAAAATATTGTCGTAACCAGATTTGCTGATTAGGTGATATTTGGCGCTCATTAATTAAAAAAATCTGATTTCTTGCCATTTCTAATAGCAAATCATTATAG
Source organism: Proteus myxofaciens ATCC 19692 (assembly GCF_001654855.1). Taxonomy (GTDB): domain Bacteria; phylum Pseudomonadota; class Gammaproteobacteria; order Enterobacterales; family Enterobacteriaceae; genus Proteus; species Proteus myxofaciens. Next base: position 6,659 of record NZ_LXEN01000016.1, on the reverse strand, counting down.
AGGGCGTCAAATTCTTGATCTATTTTGGTTACTTTTGAATGAATTTTTTTAATCAAATGACTAGCATGGCTAGAGGCAGAACGAGAACCACGCTCTTCATTGATTAGCATTCTGCGTTTTACATCTGCAAAACGAACTTTATAAAATTCATCAAGATTATTGGAATAGATACCCAGAAACCTAACTCTTTCAATTAACGGGTTTCGTTTATCTGCCGCCTCTTGTAATACTCGCTCATTAAATGCGAGCCAGCTGAGCTCTTTATCTATATAGAGTCGTTCTTGGGACATCTGAACTCCAATAAGGTTAGCGTTAAATCTTATATCTGATATTTATCAGACATGTTGCTTAATAGTGGCACCTGGTTTTATAAAGTTTTCCGGTTTTGTTTCTTTTGATTTTTGTTCAAAATATTTAGCTTGGAAAGTACACATTCTAATCGCAGAACGATATTCACCGTTAACGAAAAATTCATCTATTAAATCACCCTCTTTTTTAAAGCCAAGCTTTTCATAAATATGAATCGCTTTTGCATTTTCTTTATCGACGATTAAATAGAGTTTATAAAGATTAAGGACAGAAAACGCATAATCCATTGCTAATTTTGCAGCTCGTGAAGCGTAACCATGGCCTTGATGCGCGGGTGCAATAATAATTTGGAATTCTGCGCGACGATGAACATAGTCAATTTCGACAAGCTCAACTAAGCCCACTTTAGTACCATCACTTTCTGCTGTAAAACGACGTTCACTTTGATCGTGAATATGTTTCTCATAAAGATCAGAAAGCTCGATAAAAGCTTCATAAGGTTCTTCAAACCAATAGCGCATAACGCTGGCATTATTATCAAGTTGATGAACAAAAGGGAGATCTTCTCGTTCGAGAGGACGTAATTTTATAGGTGGAGCTTTTCTACCACCGGACATAAGCACCTCGGCGAATGCATTGAATAAAAAGAGAAAAAAGTGATACAAAAAAAGTCACTCGGGCTACAGTGTAGCATAAAGTGACTTTTTATCTTAAGAGAAATAGTTAATCAAGATTGTTAAAAAGCGCAATATTATCTAAATAAGCTTGATTATTCTCCATTTTCAATCGTCCTTCAGCAAGCCAGCTTATAGCAAGTGGATAAATACGATATTCCTCTTTTTGTATTCTAGCTTGTAGCGTTTTTTCTGTATCCTCGGGTAACACAGCAATACGTGCTTGAATTATCATAGGACCACCATCTAGCTCTTCTGTGACAAAATGAACTGTCACGCCATGAAAGGGGTCTCTATTTTCAATGACTTGTTTATGTGTGTGTAATCCTGGGTACTTAGGAAGAAGAGAAGGGTGGATATTCAATAGTTTATGTTGATAATGCGTGACAAAAACAGGTGATAAAATACGCATAAAACCTGCTAATATCACAATATCGGGTTGATAAATATCTATTTTCTTAATCAACGCTTCATCGTAACAGGCTCTATCGGTAAAAAGGCTAGGATCAATAAAATGAGCAGGAATATTGGCGAGTTTTGCTCTTTCTAGTCCATAAGCATCCGCTTTGTTACTAAATACAGCAACAATATCTCCCGCTATTTTATTTGCCCTACAGGCATTAATAATTGCCTGTAGGTTGCTACCATTACCTGATATAAGAACAATAATCTTTTTCATTCACAGAGTTTTATTAATCAATAATAACTTGCGCTTCACCATGAGATTGAGGCGCTATTTCGCCAATTAGCCATGCCTGTTCACCACATTGGGTTAGGTGCGCTAATGTTTGTTCTACATCATCTTGGTTTACCGCGATAAGTAGGCCAACACCACAGTTAAATGTACGATACATTTCGTGAGTGCTAACGCCACCTGCTTCTTGTAACCATGTAAAGACAGCAGGCCATTGCCAACTGTTGCTATTAATGTGAGCTTGTGTATTTTCAGGTAATACACGAGGGATATTTTCCCAAAAACCACCACCTGTAATATGTGCAACAGCGTGAATATCCACTTTTTCAATCAGAGAAAGCAGTGATTTAACATAGATACGGGTTGGTGCTAGAAGATGATCAGCAAGGGATTTACCCTCAAGTTGTGTCTTTTCGGCATCAGCATTGCTGACGTCTAAAATTTTACGAACTAACGAGTAGCCATTAGAGTGAGGACCACTTGAGGCTAATGCAATCAAAGCGTCACCCGCTTTCACTTTACTGCCATCGATAATTTCTGATTTTTCAACAACGCCAACACAAAAGCCCGCAATATCGTAATCATTACCATGATACATACCCGGCATTTCTGCGGTTTCGCCACCGACTAATGCGCAACCTGATTGTTTACAACCTTCAGCAATACCTGTCACTACACGCGCCGCGGTATCGACATCTAATTTTCCTGTGGCATAGTAATCAAGGAAAAAAAGAGGCTCAGCACCTTGAACGATTAAATCATTTACACACATTGCGACTAAATCAATACCAATATCATCATGGCGATTTAAGTCCATAGCGAGGCGAAGTTTAGTTCCGACGCCATCAGTGCCTGATACTAAGATAGGTTCACGGTATTTAGAGGGAATAGCGCATAAAGCGCCAAAGCCACCTAAACCTCCCATGACTTCAGGACGGCGAGTCTCTTTTACTACAGTTTTGATACGATCGACTAAAGCATTACCAGCATCAATATCGACACCGGCGTCTTTATAGCTGAGAGAGGATTTGCTAGTCACGTCTGGCCCTCACGGCAAGTTGCTGTTAAAAAAATGTGTGCGAATGCTATTCTATCAGTCAAAGCAAACGTTTGCGAGGATCTTCTTTGTCGCTCACAATTATTCATGTTGGTCTGATTAAAAGCTGTGCACTTGATTAAAATCAATAGAAAAACGATGGCATACTGATAAAAAAGCGGTATAATCTCGCGATTTTTTTGTCAGGCTGCGACGAACATTAGGAGAAATTATGAAGATCGTTGAGGTAAAGCACCCACTCATTCAACATAAACTGGGGCTGATGCGAGATCATGATATTAGCACTAAACGCTTTCGTGAGCTGGCTTCAGAAGTTTCCAGTCTACTGACGTATGAAGCGACTGCTGATTTAGAAACGGAAACAGTCACTATTGAAGGTTGGTGCGGTCCTGTTGAGATAGAACAAATTAAAGGAAAAAAAATTACTGTTGTTCCTATCTTACGAGCCGGTCTCGGGATGATGGATGGAGTATTAGAAAATATTCCTAGTGCCCGAATTAGTGTTGTTGGTGTTTACCGCGATGAAGAAACTTTAAAACCCGTCCCTTACTTCCAGAAATTAGCCTCCCATATTGAAGAACGCATGGCTCTTGTTGTTGACCCAATGTTAGCAACTGGCGGCTCTATGATTGCCACAATTGACTTATTAAAAAATGCGGGCTGTTCATCAATTAAAGTATTAGTACTGGTTGCTGCTCCTGAAGGAATTAAGGCATTGAGAGAGGCTCATCCTGATGTGGAATTATATACTGCATCAATTGATGATCATCTCAATGAGCATGGATATATTGTTCCTGGTCTCGGCGATGCCGGTGATAAGATATTTGGTACAAAATAATAATTAAGCCGACTTTGATAGTCGGCTTTTTTTTGAACCGAATATTTTTAAAATTAAAAACATAATCATTTATCTATTCATATTATAGAGAGGTTGTCAGCATGACTCGTCGTGCAATTGGGGTAGAAGAGCGTCCACCGTTATTACAAACGATCCCGTTGAGCTTACAACATCTGTTCGCCATGTTTGGTGCAACAGTGCTTGTCCCTATTTTATTTAAAGTTAATCCAGCAACAATTCTATTATTTAATGGTATTGGTACGTTACTTTATCTCTTTATCTGTAAAGGCCGTATCCCAGCTTATTTAGGTTCAAGTTTTGCTTTTATTTCCCCTGTATTATTACTTCTCCCTTTAGGATATGAGTTAGCTTTAGGTGGTTTTATTGTCTGTGGGGTATTGTTTTGCCTTGTTGCAGGTATTGTTAAGATTGCAGGACGAGGTTGGATTAATGTGATGTTTCCACCTGCGGCGATGGGTGCAATCGTTGCTGTTATCGGCCTTGAATTAGCGGGTACAGCAGCAGGAATGGCAGGTTTATTGCCTAGTGCTGATTCACCTGTTGATAGTCAGACATTGCTTATTTCAATGGTAACATTGGGCGTTACTATTCTAGGTTCTGTCGTATTTAGAGGATTCCTTGCCATTATTCCTATCTTAATTGGTGTATTAGCAGGTTATGCACTTTCATTCTTTATGGGCGTTGTTGATGTTACACCTATAAAAGAAGCTCATTGGTTTGCATTACCTACTTTTTATTCACCACGGTTTGAGTGGAGTGCAATATTTATTATTTTACCTGCGGCATTGGTTGTTATTGCTGAGCACGTAGGTCATCTTGTAGTGACAGCGAATATTGTGAAACGTGATTTAATGAAAAATCCAGGCTTACATCGTTCCATGTTTGCTAATGGTTTCTCTACCATTATTTCGGGTTTTTTTGGATCAACACCGAATACAACCTACGGTGAAAATATTGGCGTTATGGCAATCACTAAAGTTTATAGCTCATGGGTTATTGGTGGTGCTGCCATTATCGCTATTTTATTATCGTGTGTGGGTAAATTAGCTGCTGCAATAGCAGCGGTACCTGTTCCTGTAATGGGGGGGGTTTCATTACTATTATATGGTGTGATTGGTGCTTCAGGTATTCGTGTATTAATCGACTCTAAGGTTGATTATAACAAACCTCAAAACTTAATTTTAACTGCGATTATTTTAATTGTTGGTGTGAGCGGGGCGGCTATTCATATCGGCGCAGCAGAATTGAAAGGCATGGCATTAGCAACGATTGTAGGTATTGTTTTAAGTTTAATTTTCAAACTTGTGAGCATTATTCGCCCTGAAGCAGAGTTGATGGATAATACGCTTGAAGCTGTTAGCGAAGCAACGGATAAAAATAATTAATTAAACACGTTAAAAGTGATATCAATAACGATGAAAAGGTGGATTGATTCCGCCTTTTTTGTTTTTAAAGATTATTTTTCATTATTAATCTTATCTCTTTTATAAGATTCTGATGCAGGATAATCCCGCCTTGGAACAGGTAAGCAATTATTTAAAACTTAAATAAAATTTGCTAATGCCACTTAAGTGATAAATACTAACTCCATACATTTCATGGAGAGGCAATCACGATGTCAGGGTTAGCAAAAACCACCTTTATTTTCACAGTGCTTCTTTCTGGATGCTCCGTCGCGCAACAATCCGCTTATAATGCTGGTAATACAACCGGTATTAACCACACCGAATATGAAATATCCGATTTCAAAATCAATGAGGCCGGTGGGTCAATTGGCGGATACACTTGTTGTGTTATGATCCCTAAAAAATGGACACCTGAGCTAAGAGCTTATATTTCATGGAAGACAATCAATACCAAAGGGCTTCCGCCTCCACCTAATTTTAATAAAGTGGATGATTTTAATAAATGGGAACAACAAGTTAAAGATAGAACACAAAATCACGAAGCGATTGTGCCCATTGCCCAATACGATAAATCTTGTGGGTTACAAGTGCATTTTCTGCCTTGTAATGAAGTTAAGGTCGTCTCATCTTGTTTCACCTATGGCATGCCGGAATACCCTATTCAAGCGCCTAGAAAAATGAAGGAGCCTACAGTATGCCCGAAATCACCGTAGATCCGGTCTTTGCACCGCCGATATTTCTAGAAGGCAGGGAATACAGCGCAATGACTGAGCATTTCATTATTGAGCCTTATCATTTTCATTAACTCTTTATGCATAATAACTCCGCCTTGGAACAGGTAAGCAATCATTTAAAACTTAAATAAAATTTGCCAATGATACTTAAGTGATAAATACTAACCTCAAACATTTCATGGAGAGGCAATCACGATGTCAGGGTTAGCAAAAACCACCTTTATTTTCACGGTGCTTCTTTCTGGATGCTCCGCCGCGCAACAATCCGCTTATAATGCTGGCAATATCACGGGTATTAACCACACCGAATATGAAATATCCGATTTCAAAATCAATGGGGCGGGAGGCTCAATCGGGGGATACATCTGTTGTGCCATGATCCCTAAAAAATGGACACCAGAGTTAAGAGCTCATATTTCATGGAACACAGTAGATGCCAAAAAGGTTTCAAAATTCCCAGGATTCACTGATAGAGTTAAATATAAACAATGGGAAAAAGAAGTAGATACAAATACTCATACACATGAAGCGATTGTGCCCATTGCCCAATACGATAAATCCTGCGGGTTACAAGTGCATTTTCTACCTTGTAATGAAGTGAAAGTCGTCTCATCTTGTTTCACCTATGGCATGCCAGAATACCCTATTCAAGCGCCTAGAAATATGAAGGAGCCTACAGTATGCCCGAAATAACCGTAGATCCGGTCTTTGCACCGCCGATATTTCTAGAAGGCAGGGAATACAGCGCAATGACTGAGCATTTCATTATTGAGCCTTATCATTTTCATTAACTCATTACGCATAATAACTCCGCCTTGGAATAGGTAAGTAATCATTTAAAACTTAAATAAAATTTGCTAATGCCACTTAAGTGATAAATACTAACCTCAAACATTTTATGCAGAGGTTATCACGATGTCAGGGTT
>NZ_LXEN01000015.1 GCF_001654855.1 Proteus myxofaciens ATCC 19692 | reverse complement strand
GGGTTACAAGTGCATTTTCTACCCTGCAATGAAGTTAAGGTGGTGTCTTCCTGCTATTGGTATGGTATGCCGGAATACCCTATTCAAGCGCCTAGAAATATGAAGGAGCCTACAGTATGCCCGAAATAACCGTAGATCCGGTTTTTGCACCGCCGATATTTCTAGAAGGCAGGGAATACAGCGCAATCACTGAGCATTTCATTATTGAGCCTTATCATTTTCATTAACCCTTTATGCATAATAACTTCGCCTTGGAATAGGTAAGTAATCATTTAAAACTTAAATAAAATTTGCTAATGCCACTTAAGTGATAAATACTAACCTCAAACATTTTATGCAGAGGTTATCACGATGTCAGGGTTAGTAAAAACCACCTTTATTTTCACGGTGCTTCTTTCTGGATGCTCCGCCGCGCAACAATCCGCTTATAATGCTGGCAATATAGAAGGATTTAATCACACCGAATATTCAATATCCGATTTCAATATTAATGGTGCGATGGGCTCAACTAGTGGAACAGTTTGTTGTGCCATGATCCCTAAAAGATGGACACCTGAGCTAAGAGCTCATATTTCATGGAATACGATCAACACCAAAGGTCTGCCAATCTCTCCCGGCTTCAAGGATGTTGATAAATACAAAAAGTATCGCGAAGAAGTCAACAAACGAAGGGTATATCACGAAGCGATTGTGCCCATTGCCCAATACGATAAATCTTGTGGGTTACAAGTGCATTTTCTGCCTTGTAATGAAGTTAAGGTCGTCTCATCTTGTTTCACCTATGGTATGCCAGAATACCCTATTCAAGCGCCTAGAAATATGAAGGAGCCTACAGTATGCCCGAAATAACCGTAGATCCGGTCTTTGCATCGCCGATATTTCTAGAAGGCAGGGAATACAGCGCAATGACTGAGCATTTCATTATTGAGCCTTATCATTTTCATTAACTCATTACGCATAATAACTCCGCCTTTGAGCAGGTAAGTAATCATTTAAAACTTAAATAAAATTTGCCAATGCCACTTAAGTGATAAATACTAACCCCATACATTTTATGCAGAGGTTATCACGATGCCAGGGTTAGCTAAAGCCACCTTTATTTTCACGGTGCTTCTTTCTGGATGCTCCGTCGCGCAACAATCCGCTTATAATGCTGGCAATATCACGGGTATTAACCATACCGAATATGAAATATCCGATTTCAAAATCAATGGGGCGGGTGGATCAATCGGCGGATACATCTGTTGTGTTATGATCCCTAAAAAATGGACACCTGAGCTAAGAGCTCATATTTCATGGAATTCCTTATCCCCTAAAGCAGCTAAAAATCTAGGCGTTATACCTAATTTTAGCGATGAAGATAATTATGATAAATGGCGAATTAAATTAAAAAACAGCCTAGAGCTTCACGAAGCGGTTGTCCCCATTGCCCAATACGATAAATCCTGCGGGTTACAAGTACATTTTCTGCCTTGTAATGAAGTGAAAGTCGTTTCATCCTGTTTCACCTATGGCATGCCGGAATACCCTATCCAAGCACCTAGAAATATGAAGGAGCCTACAGTATGCCCGAAATAACCGTAGATCCGGTCTTTGCATCGCCGATATTTCTAGAAGGCAGGGAATACAGCGCAATGACTGAGCATTTCATTATTGAGCCTTATCATTTTCATTAACCCTTTATGCATAATAACTCCGCCTTGGAATAGGTAAGCAATCATTTAAACTTAAATAAAATTTGCTAATGCCACTCAAGTGATAAATACTAGCCTCAAACATTTTATGCAGAGGTTATCACGATGTCAGGGTTAGCAAAAACCACCTTTATTTTCACAGTGCTTCTTTCTGGATGCTCCGCCGCGCAACAATCCGCTTATAATGCTGGCAATATAGAAGGATTTAATCACACCGAATATTCAATATCCGATTTCAATATTAATGGTGCGATGGGCTCAACTAGTGGAACAGTTTGTTGTGCCATGATCCCTAAAAAATGGACACCAGAGCTGAGAGCTAAGATTTCATGGAGTACGATTAACACCAAAGGGCTCGCGCCTCCACCTAATTTTAATAAAGTGGATGATTTTAATAAATGGGAACAACAAGTTAAAGATAGAACACAAAATCACGAAGCGATTGTGCCCATAGCCCAATATGATAAGTCCTGTGGATTACAAGTACATTTTCTACCCTGCAATGAAGTTAAGGTAGTGTCTTCCTGCTATTGGTATGGTATGCCGGAATACCCTATCCAAGCACCAAAAAATATGAAGGAGCCTACAGTATGCCCGAAATAACCGTAGATCCGGTCTTTGCACCGCCGACCTTTCCCGAAGGTGGAAGGCTGAATTTAACCCCAGCTCAACTTGCGGAAAATTATCGCCTTCGTAACAAAGAAACCCAAGCCTACCAACAAACCGACCTTAACAATAGAGGAAAATGCGTTAAGTCTTTACATATCAGTTTCTTTTTTGATGGCACCAATAATAATAGAAATAATGATAAAGCGTCAACGCCTCGTCATCCCACAAATATTGCCAAGCTCTTTGATACTACATATGACGATAAACAAGAATATTTTGCGTATTATATGCCCGGCGTTGGAACTCCATTTCCTGAAATTCGAGAGTACCAATACAGTTCTGAAGGCTTAAAATATGCGACAGGCGGAGAAAATCGTATTAACTGGGCGCTAATGATGCTATGTCGGGCATTGCTGAATGCACTAAAAATCACAGATTACACCGATGATGACTACGCGCAATTTGTTAACGATATGGCTACGAATTGGGTAATGAATAATGGCCAGAATAAACGTCAAACCGTCTTAGAAAAAATCGCGACCGAAAAACAATTACTAGCAAAAATTGAAACTATTAAACCGCGTGTTTTGGGGCTAAAACTATTTGTCTATGGTTTTTCCCGTGGTGCCGCTGAAGCACGTGCCTTTATCCATTTTTTAAGTCAATTGGTTGATACCAGCATTGATAAACAGCGACCCACGTTATTCGGTTTGCCAGTGAGTATTGAATTTTTAGGGGTGTTAGATACGGTTCCTTCCGTTGGTATTGTTCATTTACTCCCTGCATTTAGTGGACATATGGATTGGGCGAACGATACCCAGCAACTGCCAGATGAAAAACAATTTCCTGACTTTGTAAAATGTTGCTGTCACTTTGTCGCCGCGCATGAACAACGCTTGTGTTTCCCCATGGACTCAGTACGCCGGCCTACCGATACAAAACTCAAAATCAGTCATTACCCTAAAAATACCTGTGAAGTGGTGTATCCTGGCATGCATTCAGATATTGGTGGTGGATATCCGACAAATGACCAAGGAAAAGCCCGTGATAGTGAGGGCGAAATACTCTCTCAAATTGTTCTGCACGATATGTATTTAGCTGCATTTATGGCAGGGGCACCTCTCAAAGTCAGTCCTGCATTAGAAAACATTGTTAACGACACTCAGCTGGTCGAAAAAATGGAACCAGATAATTTTCTTGAGTTTAAAATTGCACCACACCTTATTGAACGCTTCAATTCATGGCGAAAAACGTTCGGTATCTCATTATCTACGCCAGCAACAAATGACAACTACGTACCGGTGAAGCTCACGGATAAACTTGAAGACGTAATGAAAGATCAAATGGGCTGGATGACAGCATGGCGCATTAATCGCTATGCCCAAGAACGCTACCGTCAACAACCTTTTTACCCCAGTGCGGAAGAATGGGATGCTGAAACTATTGAAAAAAATAAGTTAGCCCGTAAAAAAGATGATAGTGACCTCAAAAAAGCGATAAATCAGTGGGATTATTTAAAATCACAAAATCTTCCCATGAGCACGCCACCTGAAGGTAAACCGTTATTTGAAAGCAAGCGCGATAAAACTCAACTAGCCGAAGCCGCCGCAGAATTTAAAGCCGATTATCACAAACAAATTCGAACATTTAATGATAATGCGTTGTTTATGGTGTTAGATGTTATTCCCAAGTATACCATGTACTTATTAAACTCTGATGATGAAGTAGTGGAATACGCTGAAATGAAAACCGCGGGTGAAAAATACCGAAAATGCTTATTTCAAGAAAATCAGGAACCGTCTACAGATAAGGATTATCGCAATATCGTTTTGTTGTTTGATGACCAAGTGCATGATTCTCGAGCATGGTTTATGCATTTTGAAACGGGAGCACGAGAGCCTTGGGCGGGCTATTTTCGTTACCGAATGATTTATTTTGGAGAGCAAACCAATAAAGCCTTGTCACCAATTGCTGTTGCAGGGCAATTAGTCGGTATAGCAACGTTGGTGGGTGGAGTGATTTATACCGTCAGACAACGCAATGTATTGGGTGTTGTTGGGGGAATAGCAGGGACAATCGGTGTTTTATCATTAGAATATCAAGTCGTCGATATTGCAACAGGCCTTGCAATTCCGTTTATGCCAGAAGCAGAAAAGCTTTTGCAACCCACAACCGACCCTTCTGATGTTATAGCCTCAACACGCCAATTAGCTCAGCAAAACCAAGAGGCAGAAAGTCAGCAGAAATTGCTGGAATTTTTGATGAATAGTGGAAATAAGATCTTAACGATAAGTTAATTAACACGCTATGTTAACTTCATTATATAGTCAGAATTTAACTGTCAAAATCAGTGCTTATTGGTAATAGCAATATAGAATCAACGAAAAACGGCGTATTCAGCGCCGTTTTTTTATTTGTAAATTCTCTATCAATTATCTTATTTTTAGTTTTTTGTACTGAGAAAATTCGTATAAATTTAATAACGGTGTTTATTTAAATAAAATAAATGCGACAATGATAGTGTATTCTTATAGAAAGTTAGCAATAAAAAAGGCTAAATTTTCATCATTTAAACGTGATAAAGTCTAACAGGGTGGTATAAACGATAACTATGGAAAAGCTGATTGAAATTTATGATTACATTTCATCAAAGCAGATATTTGTAACAACATTCCTAGTTATTACGTTGCTTGTTGTATGGATTTTATCCAAAATGCTTTTTAGACGCCTTGCTAAGCGTTTACTCTTTTTATTTACTGAATTATCTGATGAAGAGACTATTGATGACGTTGCTAAAAAATGTGCGTCTATTTTTGCTGTTACCTTAGTTCTCTATATTAACCAGCTCTTGCCTTCATTCTCTTCAGAAATTAATAGTATTTTTGAAACAGCTTGTCGTGCTTTTATCATTATTAATAGCGCCTCTTTATTAAATAATGGGCTAGATATTTTTAATCTTAGACACGCTAAACGTTCATGGCATCGAAATAATTCGATAAAAGGCTATATTGAGATTGCCAAAATAATCGTTTGGATTATCTCATTTATCTTAATTATTGCCTTATTTACTGAGCAGTCACCGTTTATTATTATCTCCAGTTTTGGTGCAATTGCGGCTGTATTAATGTTTGTTTTTCAACATACATTGATGTCATTTGTGGCAAATATTTTAATTTCTAATGGCAAAGTATTAAAACTCTATGACTGGATTGAATTGCCGAGCAGTAATATTAGTGGTGAGGTCATTGATATCGCGCTACATACTATTACCGTGCGTAATTGGGATAATACTATTTCACGTATTCCAACCAAAGATTTTTTGACCGAAAAATATACTAACTGGCAACCGATGTTCACATCAGGCGGACGTAGGATAAAACGTAGTTTTTATATTGATCAATCGTCAATTTCATTTGCAACAGAAGAGCTTGTTCTTGAATTACAAAATACTACACCACTGCAAAAAAGTATTGAAGCAATGCTAGAAGATAAAGAGAGTGTCGAAAATATTAATGAATGGCTAGAAGACAAAGGTGTAACTAATTTACAGCTCTTTAGAAAGTATATTCTTAATTGGATAAAACAGCGTGGTGATGTTAGGCCTGATATGTATCTGGTAATCAGAACAATGCCACCTACACCAATGGGATTACCGGTTGAGTTATACTGTTTTACGCGGGCGACAACGTGGGTTGAATACGAAGAAACACAGTCAGAAATTTTTGAGTATATAAATGCATCAGCCAAATATTTTAAGCTAGATATTTATCAACAACCTTCGGGTAAAGATGTCACAAATTTAAATTTTAGGCGATAAAAAACGTAATACGCATCAAATGGTTGATGATAATTACACTATTTTTATTGTATTAGTGAGAAAATTAACCAAGTAAAAGAGCTTTTTGAATATTGATTCTGTCCTTGAGATAATTTGTGTTAGAATCGACAGGTATATCAAACTATTCAGGTGAGGTGCTTCTGAATATGCCGTCACAGCTATCTTTACCACTATCTCTTCCCGATGATGAGACATTCGATAGCTTTTATGCAGGGGAAAACGCGTCATTAGTCGCGGCAATTCAAACAGCCATTCATCAACCCCATGGCAGCTATATCTATTTCTGGTCACGCGACGGAGGTGGTAAAAGCCATCTATTACATGCCGCCTGTGCCGAACTCTCATTAGCGGGTGATGCCGTAGGTTATGTCGCTTTAGATAAACGTGCGTATTTTGTGCCTGATGTATTAGAAGGTATGGAACATCTTTCTTTGGTCTGTATTGATAATGTTCAATGTATTGCCGGTGATGAAGAATGGGAGCTTGCGCTTTTCAATCTCTATAATCGTGTATTAGAACATGGTCGCACTTGTTTATTAATAACAGGGGATAGACCACCTCGCCAAATTAATTTACAACTACCTGATCTAGCTTCACGTCTTGATTGGGGGCAAATTTATCGCTTACAACCGTTAAGTGATGAAGAAAAAATCCAAGCATTACAATTAAGAGCCAAACTTCGTGGTTTTGAATTGCCTGAAGATGTCGGTCGTTTTGTCTTAAAACGCCTAGATAGGAAAATGCGCACATTATTTGAAATGTTGGATGAATTAGACAGAGCTTCAATTGTCGCTCAACGCAAATTGACGATCCCTTTTGTGAAAGATATTTTAAAATTATAATTCACATTTTATCACTCTTTTCGGCTCAATATATTAGCGTTGTATCTTTCGTCTTTTCTTTATATTTCGCTTAATATTTATCTATTCGTTATTAAGATTAAGGGTAATAAAAAACCGCTTACCTTGAAAAAGATAAGCGGTCAGTGTTAAATCTATTCTTTATTATGCTTTTGCGACTTTGTTTTTCTTGTGTGGGATCATCAAATAAATCAGATACAACACAGTAATTGCAATAGTATAACCAGTAAAGACTAACCAGCACATTTTCCAGTCAATACCGCTACCTGTTGTTGTATATAAATCAATAACCCAGCCACTTAGCATCGCTCCTAAATACGTTCCGATACCGTTAACTAAGGTCATAAACATACCTTGTGCGGTTGAACGATATTGCAGTGGGATCTCTTTTTCTAAGAAGAGAGAGCCTGAAATATTAAAGAAGTCAAAGGCACAGCCATACACAATCATAGACATCAATAATACGATTTGACCTAATGAAGTGTAATCACCGTAAGCAAAGAAACCAAAACGCAATATCCACGCAATCATACTAAATAATACGATAGTTTCGATTCTTACACGTTTTAGTAATATTGGTAGGAATAAGATAAAGACAACTTCTGAAATCTGAGAAATAGATAAGAATACAGAAGGGTAACGTGCAAAGAATGAATCATCAGCCGTTGGTGATTTTGCGAGATCTTCTAAGAATGGAACACCATAAGTATTCGTAATTTGAAGCACAGAACCTAATAACGTAGCGAAAAAGAGGAAAACAACAACGTTTCTCTTTTTAAATACATGCAAAATATTAGAGATACTAAATGCAGCTGCTTCTTCTTTCGCAGCTACTTTATCCAGTGCTTTGGTTGCAGGCAAGAACATCGCAAAAACAGCTAGAACAACTGATGCGATAGCGGCAACAAAAAGCTGGCTTGCACTGTTGCCTAATCCTAAGAAGCTAATAACCCACATTGCAGCAATAAAACCAACCGTGCCGTATACGCGAATTTTTGGGAAATAGTTGTTAGGTTCTAAATGTTTTTGCTCAAGTAATTCAAAGATAATACTGTTTGCCATTGAAATACTTGGCATAAAAAACAGTAAGTGTAACAAGGTAGCAAAAAAGAGTGTGGTGACGGTTGTCATTTGTGTCATTAGTACTAAGGCTAATGCGGAAAGAATATGCAGAGTAATATAAACTAATTTACGGTTATTAATTTTATCTGCAATTAATCCCATAATGACGGGAGCAATCAGTGAGGCAAGACCAAGAGCACTAAAAATAAGCCCTACGTCACTACCTTTAAAATGAAGTTTACCAAAAAGATATGAGGCAAACGTAACAAGCCAAGAACCCCAAATAAAAAACTGGAGAAACGAGACAAGTTTTAGTCTAAGTACGATATTCATCTATTTTCCTATTAGCCTGACAACCATCTAAATGCCAAATAATGTTAAGCGATGATTGGTAGTGTTAGTCGCCCATATGTTGGCTATATTTTTAGTGCATTTTATATCGACATATCATTCTAAATAAACAATTTATTCTCAAAATGAGAAGATAAAATTGCAAAAATAGACCAGATAGCGAATTGAACTTTTTGCTGTGTTACGTAATTGTTTAAAATGTTTAATTATTATTAAAATAGACCATTGTTCTTATCAAAAATAAGAATGAGCAAAAATGTAAATTGACCATTCCTGCTATCATATTTTCTGATGCTAATGATATGTATGAAAACATTTGTGTAAAGAGACTTGAGTCACAATATAAATGAAACGTTTCATAATTTTTTCTTTCGATTAGGATATAAAACACAATAATGTGATCGTTATAGAATATTTATGATTTGTATTTTTTTTAACCATAAAAAATATGAAGTTGAGATGAAATTTTTTGAAAAGAATAACTAAAAAAGTGTTTTTATAGATAGATCTAAAAGAAGGTAGTAGATAGGTTAAAATTAACACATTGGTAACTAGAAAGGCGGAAAGACATTAGTGATATAAACTTTTAAAGTCTTAAGAAAATAATGCATTGTAGATTACGTTTTAAGAATAGCTAAAACTGTATTATAGAATGAGGTCTAAAAGTAATAGAAGCACGCATAAATAAAATAACGATAATCTATGCGTACTTTAGAAATTGTTCGCAATTAGCAATCAAATAGCGCTTTAATTTGCTCAGGAGGTCTTCCTAATCGGGCTTTTTTACCCACGACAACAATAGGGCGTTCGATTAATTTAGGATTTTCATGCATTGCTTGAATAAGTACGTCTTGCGACGTTTCATCTGCAAGTTTTAGTGTTTTATATATTTCTTCTTTCGTACGCATTAATTTTCTAGCATCATCAAAATCTAATTCTTTCAATAAGGTTTTAAGGTCTTGTACTGATGGCGGTTTTTCTAAATAGAGCACAACATCAGGCTTTATTTGCATTTCTTCTAATAAATGTAAGGTTTCACGGCTTTTTGAACAGCGTGGATTATGATAAATCGTCACTTTCTTGGTCATGTTATCCCTTATTTAAATTGACTGTCTCTTTGCTGAAGTTTTCTTAACTGATCGATACGTGCATCAAAGCGTGCTTGTTCATTGCTACCTAGTTTTACTTGGCGACTTGCATCACCTAAATAACGAATAGCAGTGTCAAAATCTCCTCTTAAAGCAAGATCTTCTGCATAAGCAGCAAGTTCATGAGCTCTATCATTTTTTTTCGCTGAGTTTTCAGCGGTGAGTTGCCACCCAATAGGATCATCTGGGTTATCAAAGGTATAACGATACAGTAAACGACTAGCATCATTGTATTGTTTATTATGCATATAAGCATTGGCTAGGTTAACAATAATCACTTTGTTGCTAGGTTTAAGTTTTAATGCAGTTTCTAATCGAGCGACGGCTTGTTTAGCTTTATTCTGCTCTAAATCGATATCTGTCATCGCATCTATAAGCCAAACATTATTAGGTTCTTTTTCTAACATAGGTGTTAGTAATTTTCTGGCTTCATCAAATTTACGATCGCGAGAATCAATCAAAATTTGAGAATAATCAGCCGCTGATTTTTCTAAATCAGTTCCTTGTTTGAATTGGTCAAGTGTTGCTTGTAATGCATTATCTGTTGCTGGATTCTTAGAAAGCATAGTTAATGCCCGCATTTTGGCATATAAAAAATCAGCAGATTGAGGCAAGGTGCGAGCAGGAAATTGTGAAGCACGGCTTCTTGCATCTGATAATCGACTATCAGGCAAGGGGTGAGTGAGTAACATTTCAGGTGGCTTAGAACTATAACGAACTTGATCTGCTAAAATTTGCATAAAATTAGGCATACCTTGTGGATCAAACCCAGCGCGATAAAGGGTCTGTATACCAATACGGTCAGCTTCTTGTTCGTTCATTTGCGTGAAGGTTATCATATTTTGTTGCATACCCGCCATGCTACCCGTAAAGGTTGCAAGCCCTGCATTTGGATTCGCCATAAAAATAAGGATAGAACCCAACACCCCAGCTAAAGCAAGAGGCGTAGTTTTTGCCTGATCTTCAAGCATACGAGCAAGATGTCGTTGTGTGACATGGGTTATCTCATGAGCCATAACGGAAGCTAATTCGCTTTCATTTCGGCTATAACGAAATAGTGCAGAATGTAAAACGATATTGCCGCCAAAATAGGCAAACGCATTGATATTAGGATTATTTACTAAATAGAAGTGAAATGGCGTTTTAACGGAATTGGCATTTGAAACGAGTTTCTGCCCTAAATTATTAATGTAATTAGAAAGTAGGGGATCAAAAACTAAAGGTGCACTATTGCGTAATTGACGCGTATAGTAATCACCCATTGCTATTTCTTGATTGATACTTAAGGTTGAGCCCGCTGTCGTTCCCATATCAGGTAATGAATCTTCAATATCAATGGCAGCATGAGCCGGTAACACTGATGTTGATAGCAAAGCAGAAACAAGAAGCGCGACCACGGGTTTTTTAAGTCTGAGTTTCATACAACAGTATCCTGATGGCTATCTTAGCTAATAATTAATGATGTATCATAGCAAAAGCTAACGTAAAATCTGTCAAAAGATTATTGATTATAGAAATCAATATAAATAGAAATAGTTTATTTGTTATTAAGGACCTCAATTTTCATGCTGGACTTGCTTGTTCAATGGTATAAACGCCGGTTTGCTGATCCCCAAGTCATTGCCTTGGTGGTCATCTTAATTGCCGGCTTTTCAATCCTCTACTTTTTCAGTGGTATTCTCGCACCGTTATTAGTTGCGATTGTGCTCGCTTACTTATTAGAGTGGCCAACACATTTACTTGAAAAATTAGGATGCGCGCGTATATGGGCAGTATCAATTATTCTGACACTATTTCTTGGTGTTAGTGCCATTGTCATTTTTATTTTAGCGCCAACAGTCTGGCAACAAGGAATGACATTAATTTCAGATTTACCAAATATGTTGAATAAATTCAACGCATTTGCTCGTGAATTACCGAGTCGCTTTCCTGCGTTAATGGATGCTGGTATTGTCGATATGATGGCAGAAAATGTACGCAGTAAATTATCAACAGTAGCAGAATCGGTATTAAAAGTTTCTGTAGCCTCATTAATTGGTATTATCACGCTCTCTATTTATCTTATTCTTGTGCCGTTAATGACTTTCTTTTTGCTAAAAGATAAACAACAGATGCTTAATGCTGTACGCCGTGTCTTACCGAAAAATAGAATCTTAGCCGCGCAAGTTTGGATTGAAGTAAATCAGCAAATTACCAATTATATTCGTGGAAAAGTCACTGAAATGGTGATTGTTGGCGTATTTACTTACTTTGTCTTCGCCTTTTTTGGTTTACGCTATTCTGCTTTATTAGCCGTTTTAGTGGGTGTTTCTGTGCTTGTTCCTTATGTTGGTGCTGTTTTAGCCACAATTCCGGTTATTGTGATTGCACTTTCTCAATGGGGGTTAGGATCAGATTTTTGGGCATTATTTATCGCGTATCTAGTAGTCCAAGGATTAGACAGTAATTTACTTGTTCCTATTTTGTTCTCTGAAGCCGTCAATATGCATCCACTAGTGATTATATTATCTGTTATTATATTTGGTGGTTTATGGGGGTTTTGGGGCGTATTCTTCGCAATTCCTCTAGCAACGTTAATAAAAGCGGTATTGCACGCTTTACCTGATGAAATAACTATCGAGCAACAAGAAGAAAAGCGTCAAGCTAAAAATAAATAAAGACAACACAATACATAATATAGAAACTGCAAGATAAACAAAAACAGACAGTTAAACTGTCTGTTTGCGTATCTATCTATAGGCAATCTATTATTGATGCGCTGTTAGATAATCAAGTACGATTTGATGGTGATTACTGGTTTTGAAATTATCAAAAACATGCTCAACAACACCATTTTTATCGATAAGGAATGACGTACGATGAATACCATCGTAAGTTTTACCCATAAATTGTTTTTCACCCCAAATGCCAAATTGTTCGGCAACTTTGTGATCTTCATCTGAAAGTAAGGTGAAATTAAGCATTTCTTTCTCAGCAAAACGAAGTAGTTTCTCTGATTTATCTGTGCTAATACCTAAAACTTCCACTTTTTGTTTTTTCAGTGTATCCATTTCATCACGTAGCCCACAAGCTTGTGTAGTACAGCCTGGTGTCATTGCTTTCGGATAGAAATAAACGAGCACACGTTGGCCAGCGAAATCAGATAGATTGATTATTTCTCCATCTTGATCGGGCAGACTAAATTGAGGTGCCTTTTCACCGGCTTTTAATGGGGTCATTATATATTCTCCATTTTTACTGTTTCATCATCAGACTATTAACGATACTTATTGTGCCTTGAGCATTAAGCTCTGTACATAATTCATTGAACTTCTCATTAATAACAAGTCCATTATCATCTAATGGGTTATGAGCCGTTATTTGTATCTCTAAACGAGCAGGATTACCATCATTTGACAGGTGTGTTTTTGAGACTAACTCTGCGAGATTAAAGTTATGTTGACTAAAGAGATTAGTAAAGCGCTCAACAAGGCCTGGTGCATCTTCAACATCCACTTTCGCAGTGATAGTTGAAGGATAGTTAACCGGTGTACCCTGTGAGGTTCTTTTCATGACAGTTAATAAATCAAGTTCCGCACTTTTGATTGGAAGCAAGGCTTCTAATTGAGCAATTGCATTCCAACCACCAGACAGCAGCATGATAAACGTAAACTCTTTACCGAACATAGCAAGTCGGCTGTCCTCGATATTACATCCACATTGGCTCACTAATTGAGTAATAGTATCGACAATACCAGTACGATCAGCACCTAATGCAGTTAGCACGAGAAAATGTTTATCAGGTATGGGCAAAATGAGGTTCCTTCTTATTCTTTTCAGTTTATTCTTAACAGGAAACCACAAAATTGTGTATCTGCCAAGAACCTTACTGATTATCTTTAATTATTATATCTCTTTAATTCACATCAAAGAATATTAGCAAATTTCATTAGAAACCTAGAGTTAACTAGTTTTCAATAGAGCAATGAATCGGTACCATTAAGTATAAATCTATCTCGGAGCAATGAATTATGGTAAGTAACAATTTTGATTTTACAGGTAGTATGGTGGCATTGGTTACGCCAATGGATGAAAAAGGTACCGTTGACCGGGGTAGTTTACAAAAATTAGTCGACTATCATGTGAATGCAGGCACTGCTGCGATTGTTTCAGTAGGCACAACAGGCGAATCAGCAACGTTAAGCCATGACGAACATGTTGATACTGTTTTAATGACATTAGATATGGCAGATGGACGAATTCCCGTTATTGCTGGTACCGGGGCAAATGCAACGTCTGAAGCTATTTGGTTTACACAACAATTTGAAAATAGGGGAATTGCGGGTTGTCTTACTGTAACGCCTTACTATAATAAACCCTCACAAGAAGGTCTCTATCAGCACTTTAAGGCGATTTCTGAAAATACCGCTTTGCCACAAATCCTCTATAATGTACCTGGCCGTACAGGGTGTGATTTATTACCAGTAACAGTTGCACGTTTAGCCAAGTTGGATAATATTGTGGCAATTAAAGAGGCAACAGGGAACTTAAGTCGTGTTAGTCAAATCCAAGAGCTGGTTAATGACGATAATTTTATCTTACTAAGTGGTGATGACGCTTCATCATTAGATTTTATGCAACTTGGTGGTCATGGTGTTATTTCTGTTACCGCTAACGTTGTCGCAGCAGAAATGGTAGAATTATGTCAATTAGCCAAAGCGGGCGAGTTTGCAAAAGCACGTCAACTTAATCGACGTCTGATGGATTTACATCATCAGTTATTTGTTGAACCTAATCCAATCCCTGCTAAATGGGCGTGTCAGCGTATTGGGTTGATTAAAGATGCCACATTACGCTTACCGATGACACCGTTGACAGCATCGGGTCAGCAACTTGTTGAGAAAGCGCTGTTAACAGCGGGAATACTGTAAAATTTAGGGAATTTTAATGGCAACACTATTGCAAAAATCAAAGGTTATGAAAATCGCGGGTCTGTCGCTGGTGGTTCTACTGGCAGCCTGTTCAAGCGATCAGCGGTATAAACGTCAGGTCAGCGGTGATGAATCTTACTTAGAGACAGCAGGGCTGAAGAATTTAACTGTTCCAGCAGGTATGGTGTTGCCTTTACAAAATGGGGAATATGACATTCCAACCCCTAAAAAGAATGAGCCTGTTGGTCTTGCATTGGATATTCGTCCACCAACTCAAGCATTATCACTGCTAAGTGGCTCACGTAGTGAAAATAATGCCGACAACAGCAAATTATTATTACCAAACTCACCTGAAAACACTACGCTTTATGAGCAAGTCACTGCTGTATTAACAGAAAAAGGCGTGCCTATTGCGAAAGGTGATGCAGTACAAAAAGAAATTGTCACTGATTGGGTAACGTGGAGTCGTGCGGATGAAAACGTACCTTTCCAAACGCGTCAACGCCTAGCGATAGTACAATCTGGTAATGTCATTACTTTAGTAATCACTAATGAAGGTTTGCGCCAAGGTGATTCTGATGTGACAGATCCTGCTGAAATCTCACGCTACAACACATTATTACTTAATGAAATTGTAGATGGCTTAAACCGTATGCGTAATTTAAGTGAAAATACGGCGACAAGTAATCTACAAGGTATTATTGACGTACAAAGTGGCAGTGATAGCACAGGTCTTCCTGTTATTATTGCACGTGCGCCATTTGATGTAGTATGGGATAGGTTGCCGATTGCACTTGAAAGTATCGGTATGAAAATGGGTGACCGTACTCGTTCTAAAGGATCAATAGAAGTAACCTACAAAGGAATGAGTAGTGCAAATTGGAGTTCATTGGGCGTTGATAGACCAACTGTCGAAGAAGGTGATTATAAATTACAAGTGGGTGATTTAAATAACCGTAGTTCTCTACAGTTTATCAGTGACAAAGGTAAACCACTAACTCAATCACAAAATGATCAAATGGTTGCAGCGATGAAAGCAGCCTTCAGTAAGCCAATAAAATAAAGCTTACATCATTATTAAAAAAACCGTGTAATTTATTGCACGGTTTTTTTGTTTTTATTCATTTATTTAAATATGGAAAATAGTCATTAATAACTAATGTAATGAGTAGGTTTTTTATTTATTAAAAATAAGATTTCTATTACATATATATATTTACTCATATAATGGTAACTATTCTCTTATTTTTTAACAACATTAAAAATATTAATGAAATGTTTTTAAAATTGTGCAAATATGGCGTTGAAAAATATTGTTAGGAATATAGAGAAGTATTATCTGATAATTTGAAGGAGCATTTATGAGTATGGGAGATATGATTATTCACTTAATTCTAAGTGGAATACTTATTGTAGGTGTTTATCAATTTTATTTTTTTACTCAACGATATACATTAAAAGAAGCCAAGATAATCAATTCTCCACTTGATGAGAAAATACCTTTCTGGCCTTGGTGGTCATGGATCTATAGCTTTTTATATTATCCTGCAATTTTATATCTCAACTGGATCATTCAAGACTCACGACAATTTATTATGATTGTCTTTAGCTATATTATTTTACTTGTCATGCAAATGTTTTTCTTTGTCGTATTCCCTGTCGCCACGCCAGCTCATTGGCGCACAATGAATTCAGGAAAAAAAGTCTCAGAAAAATTCCTCAAGTTTGTTCAACACTTTGATGATTCATCGAACTGTTTTCCTAGTATGCACGTGTCTGTCGCGACTTTAACGGCATGCCTTGCTTATGCAACATTAGGACCTTTGGTATTCTTATTCCCTTTATTGATTGCCTTATCATGCATGTTTACTAAGCAACACTATTTAATTGATTTACCTGCTGGTGCATTATTAGGTTGGTTCGCTTATGAAATCTATTGCTTTATTATTTAATCGATGTCACTAATTAACAAATAATGTCAAAATATGAATAAATAGCCAAATATATACTTAGTATTAAGCGTGTGATTTGGCATTTTCATTCTATAAGATTTATGTCTATTAATGGTAATAATAAAAACGAATGAAAAGTAAATAAGATATTAGATGAAAATATATTTTTTTAATAACTCATCACAAACGTAATCTTAATTGTTTTTATTATAGCTTATTTCCTTTATATATTTTTTTCTCCTAATGTAATCTACACATGATATGGATACAGACTTATTATCCGAGTTTTATTTATCATGTATTTGAATTACAATTTTTGACTATTTTCTTTTTATTTAGCGTTGAAAATAATATCCGTTGTGTGTCACTCTCTATTGTATTTCGATGATTTTTTCAAGCTTATAGCTACGTTTTAAAAGCTTTTTTGTATAATCTAGAGTAGAGTATGCAAAGCAATTATTGTCAAACCTATCACATTTTTGGAGTGTGTCAGATGCAAAAAAAAGCTGAGTTGTATCGTGGGAAAGCCAAAACGGTCTATGCCACTGAATCTTCTGATTTCCTTATTCTTGAATTCAGAAATGATACATCAGCATTAGATGGCCAACGTATTGAGCAATTTGATCGTAAAGGAATGGTAAATAATAAATTTAATCATTTTATTATGAAAAAATTGGAAGAAGCGGGTATCCCAACGCAGATGGAACGTTTGCTCTCTGATAATGAAGTACTGGTAAAAAAATTAGATATGGTTCCTGTTGAATGCGTTATTCGTAACCGTGCTGCTGGCTCTTTAGTTAAGCGTTTAGGTATTGAAGAAGGAACAATTCTTAACCCACCTATTTTTGATCTTTTTCTAAAAGATGATGCTCGCCATGATCCTATGGTGAATGAGTCTTATTGCGAAACCTTTGGCTGGGTATCTAAAGAACATCTCGCACAAATGAAATTATTGAGCTATAAAGCAAACGATGTCCTCAGTGAACTTTTTGATAAAGCAGGACTTATTTTGGTCGACTTTAAACTTGAATTTGGCCTTTTCCATGGCGAAGTTGTATTAGGTGATGAGTTCTCTCCTGATGGTAGTCGCTTATGGGACAAAAGCACGTTGGATAAAATGGATAAAGATCGCTTTCGTCAAAGCTTAGGTGGATTAATTGAAGCTTATGAAGAAGTTGCACGCCGAATTGGCGTTTGTTTGGACTAAAAAAGCAATCGATTACGTTGACTAAATAGATAAAAAGATCAGCATTTTTGCTGGTCTTTTTTTTTCATCTTTTTCCACTATCTCTCTTAATAAAGATTGCTATTATTTTATTCTCAAAAAATAGCTGATAGAGATAGTTATATTTTTGCTATTATCTAAATTCAAATCATATAATTAACAATAGCCAATTTTAAAATTGCAAGTGACGAAATGGGGAATATCATGCGTTGGAATGATCGCAGAAGAAGTGACAACGTTGAAGACAGAAGAGGACAACCTTCGTCATCATCAGGTGGCGGTAATCTACCTTTAGGACTTATTTCACTTTTACTTCGCACAAAATATGGTTTTGTCATTATTATTATCTTAGTGATTGCTAGCTTTATGGGGTTTGATTTTAACTCGCTTACGGGTGAATCTCAGCAAGCATCACCTGCGACACAACAACAAACAGAGCTCTATAATGAAGCCGCTGATTTTAGTAGTGTAGTCCTCGCAAGTACGGAAGACTTTTGGAAAACAGTATTTGCGCAAGCAGGAGAGAAATATCGTGATCCTCGTTTAGTACTGTATACAGGAAGTACTTCAACGCAATGTGGTACAGGCAATAAAATTATGGGGCCTTTTTATTGTCCAGCTGATAATAAAATTTATCTCGATCTCTCTTTTTATAATGAAATGAAAAATAGCCTAGGTGGTGGGGGTGAATTTGCTCAAGGTTACGTGATTTCTCATGAAGTCGGTCACCATGTACAAAATTTACTGGGTATTAGTACTCAAATGCGTGAAAAGCAGCAAATGGCGCGCTCAAAAGCGGAAGCTAACCAGTTATCAGTTCGATTAGAGCTACAAGCTGATTGCTTTGCTGGTATGTGGGGGCGATTTATGGCGGGTGAAGGACGCATTAATGAAGCTGATTTATTAACAGCAATTAATACAGCACAAGCTATTGGTGATGATCGTCTTCAACGCCAACAACAAGGCTATGCAGTGCCTGATAGCTTTACTCATGGCACTGCTGAGCAACGTAAAACATGGTTTATGCGTGGTTATAACAGCGATAGCATTAAATCTTGTGATACTTTCTCTTCATCATCACTCAATTAATTATCTATTTTCATCAAAATGATAAAAGATCGCCTAGTGCGATCTTTTGGCATGTTTAGCCCCACATAATACTATCTTTTGAATAAAAATGATCAGGTTCAGCGGACTTGATTGATTTTGAATAGATATTATCAATATGTCGTTTAATATAATGTTGCTTGTTTTTAGCAACGGTTAATCGTTGGTAAATAATAAAAGGTACTTCTTTATACTGATGAGTTCCGTCTATACGGTAGCCAATCTCTAATATTTTAGATTGTTCATCATAACCGATAGAATCAATATCGGGAGTGTTAAGGAAATAGGTAACCATGGTTATCTCCTAATTGAATATAAAATATTTTCCTCAAGTTAAATTTAGATAACTCTTATGCTTAAAATGATGTCATTATGAGAACTATTTTTCAAAGATAGATGATTTTTATTTGATTAACTTCAATATATTACTAAATGTAACTAAATTGAAATATATATTTAATTTTTTTATTATAGTAATAAACTAATTGACTTGTCTCTATGCTAAATTAGCAAGTATGTAAAGTGGATTTATAGCTTAACTTGTTGATATTAAACTAAATAAATAACATGATGAAATTGTGTTACAAAATAACAATTATTTAGTATTTCTCTCTATTGAGAAATAATTAGATCTATTGATTATGATTTGTCATATTTTAGCTTATACAGAGAAATAAAAGTAACTCTTGTAATTTGTAATTCATTGATATTTAATGTGAATATGTTTTTCATTAGGCTCTCTAAAATAGAGATAGATTTAGGAATAATGATATAAATGAGTAATGTTGATCCCTCATTACTAATTCTGCTTGTCCTTGCAGGTCTTGGCATTATTAGTCATAACATGACGGTGACATTAGCAATGATAGCGTTGCTAGTGATCAAAATAACCCCGTTAAATCAATATTTTCCAGTGGTTGAAAAATATGGTATGACCATTGGGATCTTAATCCTAACCATTGGTGTTATGACACCCATCGCTACAGGCCGTATTTCAGCACAAGAAGTCTTACAATCTTTCCTTAATTGGAAATCATTATTAGCTATTTTAATAGGTGTTGCGGTCTCTTGGTTAGGTGCAAGAGGCGTTTCTCTTATGAATAACCAGCCTTCAACAGTCGCTGGATTACTTGTTGGAACAGTGTTAGGCGTTGCTCTATTCAGAGGTGTGCCTGTTGGTCCTTTAATTGCAGCTGGTATACTTTCATTACTTATTGGTAAATCTTAGCTGTGTTATTGCCTCACTTACAGTATTATCAAAAAAAACTAGCAACATTAGGCCAGCGTCAGCTCATTATCCTTGCTGGCAATCGGTTATGGCAAAATACACAAATTGAAAAGATAATATACAACTGCCATGGCGATTGGATAACACTTTCTGATTGCTCACAACAAAAATACGCTGTCATGCCAGAAAAAGCCGCCTCGCTTTTAGGGCGCGAATTTCTTCATGGTATTTTTGATGCTAATGATGCTTTTAATACACAAGCTTTAGCGATATTAACAGGTACGCTTAAAGCAGGTAGTTGGCTTATTCTGTGTTTACCTAATATTGAAGCGTGGGATAAGTATATTGATAACGATAGTCAGCGTTGGAATGATGCCCAAGGAATAATTCCAACACCTTACTTTATGTCATGGCTAAAAGACATATCTTTAGCTAATAATCGTGTGATTTTTTTACAAGCTCCTCAATCTATATCATCTAATAAAATTTTGCCAACATTAGTAGAACAAATTCAGCCTTGGTTTCAGCCTCAAGGTTTACCAACGAAAGAGCAGGAAACAATACTAAAAACGTTATTGAAAGCAACGACAGGGATTTATAGTGTTATTGCACCAAGAGGACGAGGCAAATCGGCATTAGCGGGTATGCTTATTGAGCAATGGCCCGGCTCTGTGACTGTATGTGCACCAACAAAAAGCAGTATTGATATTTTATCGTCACATACAAATAAAACGATTTCATTTTATTCACCAGATAATCTATTAGCACTTTGCTATCAAGATGATATTCATTCTGATTGGCTAATAATCGATGAAGCGGCTATGTTGCCTATTGCTCAACTTATTGCACTGTCTACTTATTTCCCTCGTGTTTTAATGACAACGACAGTTCAAGGTTATGAAGGAACAGGGCGAGGCTTTATTCTAAAATTAGGTGATTCATTGCCTTTATTAGAACATTTTCAGCTAGAAACACCGATTCGGTTTGCAATTAACGATCCTCTAGAATGCTGGCTAAATAAGTTGTTATTGCTTGATGAGCTAAATGACAATAATGATAAGCAACAAGGTAATATAACAATTTCGCGTCATTTAGCAAATTGGCTAGAAAATAAAGAGCATCTCGAATCGTTTTATCAACTTTTAACTAGCGCACATTATCGCACAACACCTCTTGATTTACGGCGAATATTTGATGGTCAAAAACAACATTTTTGGTCAGCATGTATCAATCAAAAACAGATTGGTGCAGTGTGGTGTATTGAAGAGGGTGATTTATCACAGGAGTTAGCGCAAGAAGTGTGGCTAGGAAATCGCAGACCACGAGGTAATTTGGTTGCTCAATCCTTAGTCTCTTATGGTTTAACACCTGATGCTATGCGTTTAGCATCTTTAAGAATAAGTCGCATTGCTGTTTTACCTCAATATCGTCGCCAAAAAGTGGCTGCATCATTAATTAAAACTATAGTTGATGAGTGTTTACATAAACAAATAGATTATCTTTCTGTTAGTTTTGGTTATACCAAAGTATTAGCCCAGTTTTGGCGTGCATGTGGTTTTCATCTTGTCAGATTAGGAATA
Source organism: Proteus myxofaciens ATCC 19692 (assembly GCF_001654855.1). Classification (GTDB taxonomy): domain Bacteria; phylum Pseudomonadota; class Gammaproteobacteria; order Enterobacterales; family Enterobacteriaceae; genus Proteus; species Proteus myxofaciens. The sequence continues at coordinate 36,907 of NZ_LXEN01000015.1, read as the reverse complement.
CATAAGGAAGCGAGCAGTGGGTGTTATACCGCAATGGCGATATATCCTTTAACTGAAAAAGGTGAATCATTATTAAAAACATCATTAATGGCATTTAAATATCAATATCCACAAATTTATTATCAAACGGGGATCCATTTATTAGATGATATATTCCCTACTGATCTTCTGACTCAGGAAGACAACTGGCAACTCATGGCAGGTTTTGCCTTCGCACATCGTCAAGCACTCACTGTGTATTCTTGTATGGCTGCATTCTTATTCGATGAATATCAGCATTTTCCATTGTTAGTGACTTTTTTTATTGATAGAAAATCAGAGCAACATTGTATAGAACAATTTGCATTATCAAGTAAGAAAGTATTATTAAAAACACTAAGACAACAGTGTGCGCAATTAATGACTAAAAAAAATCCTCAATTAACGCAACACTATCAGCAGTGGATAACACAAAGATAAATTGCCACACGTAAACTATTTTTTATCGTCTTTTTTAGGCCAATCATCTTCATCATCCCATTTGTCATTAAAGTCTCGATGAGGTGGTAATTTGGGTTTATTTTTAAGAAACTCTTTAGGATTAACTTTTCTCATATCTTTAATGGCGGTAATGATAATTCCGACTAAAAGAATTAAAATAACCCACCAATAATCAGCAAGCCAGTTCATAAATCCACCTTATATTTTAATTGTACTTTTAAAAAAGTGTGTCTATTTTGTTGATTAGAAATGATTTACTCTAGTATGCAACAAAAAAGGTTAATAGGAACAGCATAACATGAAACGGATAATGTTAATTATAGCAGGTTGGTTATGTGTTGGGTTAGCGACACTCGGGGTTATTTTGCCGGTTTTGCCCACAACCCCTTTTTTGTTATTGGCAATGTGGTGCTTTTCAAGCTCATCACAACGTTTTCATCATTGGTTACTTTATCGTTCTTGGTTTGGTTCTTATTTACGCTATTGGCAAACATATCGAGCAATGCCGAAAGGGGCAAAACCTAAGGCGATTATTATTATTTTAGTAACTTTTGCTATTTCATTATGGCTGGTTTCATTACTTTGGGTAAGAATATTATTGCTGATAATTTTAGCTTGTTTATTAATTTTTATGTGGAGACTTCCTGTTAACAGTCAACAAGAAATCCCCAACGATAAATAATTTATTCTTCAGGTAACACAATATAATTGGCATATATCTTATCGATATGCGCTAATAGCCATTGTTTACCATGAATATTTTCTTCCTCTAATACTGATTTTAAAATATCAGGTGTATAAGCCTGTGTTGCTTCATAAGACAATGGCCAATAGCTGATATGCCAAGGTTCATAAGCAATATAGCTTTCTTTATGGGTAAATGGTCGATAAAAATCATAGGCCGACATATTGTCAGTTAACCACTCGCTTAAAGATGCAAAATAGCCATCACCTTCATATTCCCAAGGTTCTAATTGCAATGATTGACCTGCGGGTAAACGAAAAGGATCGTAAATATCGATTTCAGTCCCCCAGTGATGGCGACTTGCACCAGGTAGTGCAGACCATTTTAAAATAGCCTGACAACGCTCGCCTTCTGATAATTTCTGGATATCAATCGGTTGACTTTGTGCATCAAGCACAGGGCGAGAGCCATCAAATTTACCATTCCAGATTGCTAATTGACGTTTAAAATCACGAAATGAACTTGCGGGTTCTAATTTAAAACCTGCTTTAGCTGCCTTTTGTTGTAATGCTAAAAATGCTTTAGTGGCATTAAATTGTAAGCGATGCTTGCCTGATAATGTAACAAGATGAGAGTTTGAACGACCAGTCAGCATTAACGGGGTTATCATAAGATGAGCTGCTCCATAATTCGCTGATAAATTCGACTTAATTGCTGTAAGTCTGCGGCATTAACACACTCATTCACTTTATGAATTGTTGCATTTACGGGACCTAATTCGACTACTTGAGCGCCCATTTGAGCAATAAAACGGCCATCAGAAGTCCCACCGCTGGTTGATAATACAGTCTCTAAATTAGTGTAATGCTTTATCGCGTAGCGTACAGAATCAAGTAATTTACCTTGTCCTGTAATAAAAGGTTGCCCTGATAAAGACCAATCAAGAGAATAATGCAGTTGATATTTATCTAAGAGACTTTTTGTACGCAGGCGAATTTCTTCATCAGTAATCGCGGTGCTAAAACGGAAATTAAATTGAATAAATAAGTCACCAGGAATCACATTATTACTGCCTGTTCCTGCATGAATATTGGCGATTTGCATCGTTGTTGCAGGGAAAAACTCGTTTCCTTCATCCCATACGGTGTCTACAAGTTCTTGAATAAAAGGTGCAGCCCGATGAATAGGATTCTCAGCTAAATGAGGATAAGCAACATGGCCTTGTACACCATGAATTGTTAAGTTAGCGGTGATAGAACCACGACGACCATTTTTAACCATATCGCCTAGTTGAGTTTGGCTTGAAGGTTCACCAACAAGGCAATAATCAAGACGTTCACCTCGTGACATTAACGATTCAACGACTTTTACAGTACCATCAGCCGCTTTAGCTTCTTCATCTGATGTAATAAGAAAAGCAAGGCGTCCGCGATGTTCAGGATAAGCATGGACAAAACGCTCAGCAGCAACAATCATCGCCGCAATAGAGCCTTTCATATCTGCAGCACCGCGACCATAAAGCATACCATCACGTAATGAGGGCTCAAAAGGATGTGTATCCCACATAGCGATGTCACCAGTAGGAACTACATCTGTATGTCCTGCAAATGCGAGTGTTTCTCCTTCGCCGCCACGACATGCCCATAAATTGTCAGTCTCACCAAAAGGCATTTTTTCTATGGTGAAACCAAGTGGGGTAAGTCTATCAATAATCAGTTGTTGGCAACCTTGATCATCTGGGCTGATCGATGGGCGTGAGATAAGTTGTTGTGCAAGTTCAAGAACAGGGCAGGACATAAAAATTAGGCTCCTGTAAAGGTCAAATAATCATTATCATTAAAGCCGACAATATAACGGTTGTCAGAAGAAACTAAAATAGGTCGTTTGATAATAGCAGGACTATTAAGCATTAAGGAAATGGCGGAATCAACATCAACAATCGTCTTTTTTTTATCCTCAGATAATTGACGCCAAGTTGTTCCTCTTTTATTCACAAGTGTCTGCCAATCTAAATTTTCTGTAAATGTGCGTAATAATGCTTCCGTCAAACCCTCTTTGCGGTAATCATGAAACGTATACGGAATATTATTCTCATCAAGCCATTTACGTGCTTTTTTGATTGTATCGCAATTTTTTATGCCGTACATCGTATAGGCCGAGTTGGTAGTAGACATGATATTTTCCTTATATGACAATGCGTAATATCAGCATTAATGCGAATGAGTGTTATACAGATCCAAAATAACAGGTTTTACTGTAGTGAAAAATCCTATTTACATTATAAAATATATCGGTTATTAACCTGTGACCATAGTGTAACGAATTGTGTAACGTAGAGTAATAGAAATAAAGATTTCTGTTGGTAAAAAGAAAATATGAAAAGTATTTCACTGAGTCTTATATTGCTTTTACTCTCTACTTTTAGCTGGGCGAACGATGATGACGAAGGCAAAAAAGTCGATGAGTATAAAACAGCCCTACAGGCATTTTTTAACAGTGATTATTTATTGTGTTTAGGCGAGGGAAAATGGCCCGTTTATAGCAATGAAAATGATGCGCCTTGGGTATTGGAACGAATGCATGCGTTAATGAAAGCGGGTTTGATTGAACAAACCGAAAATGGTGATGAATGGGTATTTAATCTTAGTGAAAAAGGGCGTAAAGCTTGGCAACCCTACCAAGACTTCTGTTATGGACACCTATTTATTAGCCAAATTAAAGAAATACAGCCAATAGATTCAGGTAAAAGTAAGATTTACTTTTACTATGGTGTAAAAGATATCCCTAATTGGGCCAATAATGCAGAAATACAGTCTGCATTTAGTGAGCTTGATATTGTATTAAACGGTATCAATAGAGAGCTTTATCAATTAAAAGTGGAAAAGTTGCCGGATAATCATTTTAAAGTTTTAAGTTATCCAGTTCCGATAGAGTAAGAGTAGATAATTTATGACCCCGACCATCGTGTCGGGGTTAATTATAATAAGTGTTACGTTTTAATGCTGATGTTTAATTAAGATAAGGCTAGCCGCTAAACGCGAAGTTACTTGTAATTTTTTTAAAATATTACGGATATGCACTTTCACTGTCTCTTCAGAAATAAACAGATTTTCTGCAATTTGCTTATTTTTCATTCCAATAGATACTTCATGTAATACATCAAGCTCTCTTTTTGTTAATGCTGAAAGTGGATCGGAATAACTTTGCCTAAGTTGAATATATTGCCATACCCGTTCACTATAAACAGGGTGTCCAACAACGGCTTTACGTAAACTTAACATCAACATGTCTAATTCACACTCTTTTAAAAGATACCCGTTTGCTCCAGCATCCAAGGCTGTATATACATCATTACGAGAATCTGAAAGTGATAAAACCAGAATATAAGATGTTAAACCTGAACGACGAAGAGCACGAATAATATCAATACCAGAACGCCCTTGAAGATGTAAATCCAGCATAATCAAATCTGGATTTAACTGTTTTGCGGTGGTTATTGCCTCTTGTGCATTGCCACTTTCACCTACTACGACAAACTCCTTGTCTTTTTCTAACAATAGCCGTAATCCATATCTCATGATAGGGTGATCATCCACTATCATAATTGAGTAGCTAGGCATAACCCCTCTCCCTAAAAAAATAATAATGTGCGTAATCTTTTCAAAAGTAGAAAATAAAAAACAAATTCCAAAAAGGAATAAAATGAGAATCGGGTATCTTATTAAAACAATAAGAAAATAAAATTGACGGTTCGCAATATTACACCAAATATTGTTACGGGTAAAAAAGAAAATAACCAAAACGACTAACAAAACAGCTAACTCATGTTATTTTCTTTTATAACAGTGTGTTATGGGTTTGTTTTTATATTTTATAATTAATAAACTACTGAAAATAGTTATTGATTTATAAAACAATATAAATTTTTTAATTATTTTAAAAGTTAATTTAGTTGCAGATAAATAATAAACAAAGATTGTCTTTTTTCTGTTCGAGATTATAAACAAAAAGAATTAGATAGACATTTAATAATATACCTATAACTAGGTATTAATAATATATAATAAAGGATGATTATTTAATTAAAAAAAGTGTCGGTGTTGTCATGATTTAACGTGTTATTCCCTTTATACTAACAGAGCCCTTACCCTATCGACACAAAAGGATATAGAGATGGAAGATAAATTATTAAAACAGAATGCTCTCGATTTTCATGAATTTCCAAGTCCAGGTAAAATAACGGTGACGCCAACCAAACCACTATTAACTCAACGTGATTTAGCATTGGCTTATTCGCCTGGTGTTGCGGTGCCGTGTTTAGAAATTGCTAAAAATCCTTTAAATGCTTACCGATATACAGCGAAAGGTAATCTTGTAGCGGTTATTTCTAATGGTACAGCAGTATTAGGGTTAGGTAACATTGGTGCTTTAGCAGGTAAGCCCGTAATGGAAGGTAAGGGCGTATTATTTAAAAAGTTTTCTGGTGTTGATGTTTTCGACATTGAAGTTAATGAAACAGATCCCGATAAACTTGTTGATATTATTGCATCATTAGAGCCAACATTTGGTGGTATTAATTTAGAAGATATAAAAGCACCAGAGTGTTTTTATATTGAGCAAAAACTACGCGAAAGAATGAATATACCTGTTTTCCATGATGATCAACATGGAACCGCGATTATTTCAACCGCTGCGATTATCAATGGATTACGTATTGTCCGCAAAGATATAGATAAAGTTAGATTAGTTGTATCAGGTGCAGGTGCTGCATCGATTGCTTGTATGAACTTATTAGTGGCATTAGGTTTAAAACGCGAACATATCACAGTTTGTGATTCTAAAGGCGTTATCTACCAAGGTCGTGAAGAGAATATGGCACCAACAAAAGCTGCTTATGCGATTAAAGATAATGGTAGCCGTACTCTTGATGATGTCATTCAAAATGCTGATATATTCTTAGGGTGTTCAGGGCCTGGTGTATTAACACAAGAAATGGTTAAAAAAATGGCAAGAGACCCGCTTATTCTTGCGCTTGCTAATCCTGAACCCGAAATTTTACCTCCATTAGTGAAAGCCGTTCGTTCTGATGCAATAATTTGCACTGGTCGTTCTGACTACCCAAATCAAGTTAACAATGTTCTTTGCTTTCCCTTTATTTTCCGTGGCGCCCTTGATGTAGGAGCGACTGCAATAAATGAAGAAATGAAATTAGCTTGTGTACATGCTATTGCTGAACTTGCGCTTGCTGAACAAAATGAAGAGGTTGCCACCGCTTATGGTGATCAAGAGCTTTCTTTTGGACCTGAATACATTATTCCTAAACCTTTTGATCCACGCCTTATTGTTAAAATAGCACCCGCAGTTGCTAAAGCTGCTATGGATTCTGGTGTAGCAACGCGTCCAATTAAAGATTTCTCTGCTTATATTGAGCACCTTAATGAGTTTGTGTATAAAACGAATTTATTTATGAAGCCAATTTTCGCTCAAGCAAAAAAAGAGAAAAAACGTATAGTTCTGGCAGAAGGTGAAGAAAACCGCGTATTACATGCAACTCAAGAGCTTGTGACATTAGGATTGGCCTATCCTATTCTTATTGGTCGTCCAAGTGTTATTGAAATGCGCATTAAAAAGTTAGGTTTGCATATTCAAGCGGGTAAAGATTTTGAAGTGGTGAATAATGAAAATGATCCTCGCTTTAAAGAATATTGGCAGGAATATTATCAAATCATGAAACGAAGAGGCGTTTCACAAGAGCAAGCTCGTCGAGCTATGATTGGTAATCCAACACTCATTGGTGCAATTATGGTACGCCGTGGTGAAGCTGACGGTTTAATTTGTGGCACAGTAGGAAGTTATTCTGAGCATTTAGAGGTATATAAAAACGTGTTTGGTTTCCGTGATGGAATGCAAACCGCTGGTGCAATGAATGCGTTATTGCTGCCTAGCGGTAATACCTTTATTACAGATACCTACGTTAACGAAGATCCTACTGCGACACAATTAGTCGATATTACATTAATGGCCGTTGATACTATTCGACGTTTCGGTATTGAACCTAAAGTTGCGCTTGTTTCTCGCTCTAGCTTTGGATCATTTGATAGTCCATCCTCCATAAAACTAAGAGAAGCGTTAGCGATAATTAAACAACGCGCACCTGAATTAGAAATTGATGGTGAAATGCATGCTGATGCTGCATTAGTTGAAAATATTCGTCGTGATATTATGCCAGACAGTCCATTAAAAGGTTCTGCTAATCTTCTTGTGATGCCAACAATGGAAGCTGCACGTATTAGCTATAATTTATTACGTGTAACAAGCTCCGATGGTGTAACAGTAGGACCTGTTTTAATGGGAATTGCAAAACCAGCACATATATTAACGCCTATCGCATCTGTACGTCGTATTGTTAATATGGTGGCATTAGCTGTTGTTGAAGCTCAAACTCAAGCATAAATGCTATGTTATTTTAAAAAAGCGCCTTATTAGGCGCTTTATTTTTACGACAAAAAGCAAATAAAAATCATTATGATATTGATAATTATTATTAACTAAATTAGTCTATCACCCCTTTATGTAAGTAAATATGATTAGCAAGGGTGGCTATGTTTTATTCAATATCAAAAAAAATATTTTTTATTAGTGTATTAGCACTACTTTCAGCTTGTCATTCATCTAAAAAATCCCCTTCACAAACAATGGATTTATCAGCAATAAATTCAGCTAAAATTATTGATACACAAACAGGAAAATTAATCAGTGCAGACATGCTGTTAGCCGAATTAGCGACTAAACCTCGTGTGATAATAGGTGAAAAACATGACAACGCTTATCATCATGATATTGAATATTGGCTAATGACGGAGCTTCCTAAAAAACGTCCTCAAGGTGCGATATTACTTGAAATGCTGACACCGAGTCAGCAAGTGTTAGTCGACAATACTAAAAAGCGCTATTCAGGCTCTGAATATTTACGCGATGAGCGATTAATGCAAACTTTACAATGGAATGCTGGCTGGCCATGGAAATGGTATGGCAATCTAGTAAAAGAAGCGCTAAGCGCAGATTATTCACTACTCGCCGCAAATATTGATCGTAATGAAATTACTCAGGCTTATCAACATCCTCCCATCATTGAAGGCGAAAAATCGACAGCGCCTTTTGTTCGTCAATTAATCTTAGAAACAATTCGTGTTGCTCATGGTAACGAACTTGATAAAGAGCAAGGTGAAAAAATGACGGCTATCCAGCAATTACGTGATAGAGCAATGGCACAGCATTTATTAGCAGCGCCACAACCCGCTTTATTAATTGCAGGTTCGTTTCATGCCAGTAAAGTTATGGGTGTCCCTTTACATATTAGTGATCTAGCGCCGAATCAATCAGTAACAGTAGTGATTATGGCGGAAGAAGGTAGTGATATTACAGGCGCTCACGCTGACTATCTTTGGATAACACCGGCTACATTATCTCACTAATAGATATCGATATTATGCTTATCTCTTTTTGTACAAATCAAATGCCAAGATTTCAACTGTTTAATTATAGAGCGGTGATATTGGCTATCGCTATACATGCAATTTTAGTCGTGACTTATTACTACTTTAATAAAGAAAGAACTGAATTAATACTTGAGCCTGAAGTTGCTGTTATGCTGAGTTTTAGCGAAAACGTACAGGCTATTAATAATGAGAAGCAAGCAATAGGTATTGATCAACAATTAGCGGTTGCTAGCCAAAAAAAAGTAGAGCAAATAGCGACAGAAAAACAACCTAATCTGCTCGTTAATGAAAAAGCCGAGCTATTGGTTGAGAAACCAAAGAAAATTGTTCATGTAGAGCAAACAGCAAAAGTTTCCCCTATGCCAACTCCGACAAAAACAACGCCTATATTGAGTGAAAATATATCAAGTTTATCTGCGCCCTCAACTAGCCGTTCTTCTGCAAAACAGCAAGCAACTGATGTTAGTGCCAATTATGATAGTGATTCAGATAAAGAAGCAGATGCGTTAGCCTTGTGGCATGCGAAAACGAAAGGGCATCTTAACCGTTATAAGGAATATCCTGATGAAGCGAGAAGTAAAGGTAAGACAGGAATATCCAAAGTGCGCTTTTTTGTTGATGAACGAGGTTATGTTATTTCGAGTGAGCTAATTGTAAGTAGTGGTACTCGTTCTTTAGATAGAGAAGCACAAAAAGTGCTTAAACGAGCTCAACCTTTACCGATACCGCCTACAGAGCTACTTTTTAAAGGGCGAGTATTGGTTGAAATGCCGATTGAGTTTTCAACATTAACGTTTTAATCGCGATTAAAAAGGAAAGAGAGAGTGATGCTATTTATGGCAAAAAAAAGGATGACGTTGCAATTAACGAGTGCGATCATGGTGCTATTAATTTCAGCAACACCAACATGGGCTCAAAATCAGAAGGACTCCCTGACAATGCCACCAAAAGCAAATAAAATTCCTCATGAAATGACAGCACATGGGGATAGCCGCACTGATAACTATTACTGGTTAAGAGATGATACTCGTAACGATCCTAACGTTCTAGATTACCTCAATGCCGAAAATGCCTATACCGATTTAGTCATGAAAGAAGGTAAAGCGTTAGAAGAAACCTTATTTAATGAAATGGTAAGTCGTATGGCTCAAAATGATGAGTCAGTTCCTTATATTTATAATGGATATACTTATCGCACTATTTATCAAGAAGGCAAAGACTTCCCAATTTATCAACGTAAACCTGTTAATAGTGAACAAGAATGGGAAGTGCTAGTTGATGGTAATGAACGTGCTAAAGGGCACGAGTTTTATCAATTAGGCACACTTTCAATTAGTCCTGATAATAAACGTATTGCAATAGCAGAAGATAAAGAAGGGCGTAGGAATTATACTGTTGCCTATAAAGCACTTAGCGATAGCGCATGGAAAGAAGGCGTATTAACAGATATCTCGCCTAATTTAGTCTGGGCTAATGATAGCAAAACGATTTTTTATGTAGATAAAAATCCACAAACACTATTACCTTATCAAATTTATCGTCATCAATACGGCACACCTCGCAAAGATGATATTAAAATTTTTGAAGAGAATGATGATAGATTTTATACATGGATGGGTAAAAGTAAATCAGAAGACTATATTCTCGTTTCAATCGAAAGCTCAACAACGTCAGAATATCGTCTTATTGATGCTAATGCGCCAGATAAACCGATGGTTATGTTTTCACCTCGTCAAGAAGGTCGCGAATACTCTGTTGACCATTTTAAAAATGAATTCTATATTCGCTCAAACCATGAAAGTGAACTTTTTGGTCTCTATAAAACGGATGCGATAGATAAACCTTGGCAAACGATTATTGCTCCACAAGATGATGTTGATTTAGAGGATTTTGATCTTTTTAATCGTTGGCTGGTGGTTGAAGAGCGAAAACAAGGGTTATCCTCTATACGCCAAATTGATTGGCAAACTGGGAAATCAACGAATATCATCTTTGATGATCCTGTGTATATGGCATGGCTAGGCTTTAATCCACAAGCTGACAGCGAAGAGCTACGTTTTGGTTATACCTCCATGACAACGCCAACATCGACCTATCAATGGAATATGCAAAACCATCAAAAGCAGCTTCTTAAACAACAAGAAGTGAAAGGTTTTGAACATGATTTATATGAGAGTGAACGTATTTGGGTAGCGGCGAAAGATGGCGTGAAAGTACCCGTTTCTTTAGTTTATCGAAAAGATTTATTTAAAAAAGGTGAAAATCCTATCTTGATCTATGGTTATGGCTCTTATGGAAGTAGTATTGATCCATCCTTTAGCTCACCGCGATTAAGCTTATTAGATAGAGGCTTTGTGTACGCCATTGTTCATGTTAGAGGTGGTGGTGAGCTAGGTAAACGCTGGTATAATCAAGGTAAAATGGAACATAAAGTCAATAGTTTTACTGATTTTATTGATGCTACAAGATACTTAATTAAAGAAGGCTATGGTTCATCTCAGCATGTTTATGCGATGGGGGGTAGCGCTGGTGGCTTATTAATGGGGGCAGTGATTAACATGGCTCCTGAATTATACCGAGGTGTTGTTGCTCAAGTTCCTTTTGTCGATGTAGTCACAACAATGCAAGATGCATCAATTCCATTAACAACTGGAGAATATGAAGAGTGGGGAAATCCGGCTGATAAAGACGTTTATTTCCGCATAAAATCTTATAGCCCATACGATAATATTGTTGCTAAAGATTATCCACATTTATTCGTTACAACAGGATTACATGATTCACAAGTTCAATACTGGGAGCCTGCAAAATGGGTTGCTAAATTACGTGAATTAAAAACTGATAATAATTTATTACTATTAGAAACGAATATGAGTGCAGGGCATGGTGGTAAATCAGGTCGTTTTAATCGTTTACGTGATGTAGCTAAAGAATATGCATTTATTCTTATGCTAGAGCAACCTGAGATTTATTTTAAAGCTCAAAATATAAAGTAAACAAATTTAATATAATGCTGCTTCTCTTATAGAGAGGCAGTATTCGTATTATAAAATATAAAATATAAAATATAAAAATAAATATTTCTTATTATAATAAAATCATTTTTATTATGGCTATTTTTTTCTTAAAAGCAGCGTGAGCCTATTTAATAACTAAATAATAAAGAATAGGTTTTTATGAAATTTACAAGGAAACTACTCAGCAGCATTATTTTATTTTCAGGTATTCATCATATTGCTATCGCTGAAGATAATGAAAAAGTAATCCAATTTAGTAGCTTAAAAATATCAGCGGCTAAAAAAGAGACACCAGAACAAAAAGCACTGGCAAAGCCAGGTGCTTATAGTGCAATTGGTGAAATTAATAATTTAGAATCAGTAGAGCAAGCATTGCGTTCTACACCAGGAACTTATACACAAATGGATGTAAGCCAACCAGGTGTGAGTGTGAATATCCGTGGCTTAAGTGGCTTTGGCCGAGTTAATATGATGGTTGATGGTGTGACGCAGACGATGTATAGCACATCGCCTAGTCAATATGCACACGGTGCACAGCCTTATAGCCAGTTTAACAGTATGATTGATCCGAATTTTATTATTCAAGTTGATATTTCTCGAGGTCAACAAGATGGTGAAAATAGTATTAATGCCCTAGCAGGAAGTGCTAATTTTAAAACAATTGGTATAGAAGATGTTTTATTTAAAGGACATACTTGGGGCGTGAGAAGTAAAGCAGCAGGGGGAACTAATGGATTAGGATATAATGGAATGGTTGCCATTGCAGGACAACGTTCATTATTTAATGATAATGGAAATATAGGGGCCATGATGGCATTAAGTGGGCACAAAATAGAATCGTCTTATAAAAATGGAGCGGGATTTAATAGTGAAGAATTCGCCACAAGCAAAGAATTTAATCAAAGACCTCATTCAGAGTTAGCTAAAATTAAAATTAAGCCTAATGATTCACATGAATTAGAATTAAGTGGCCGTTTTTATGATAATAATTTTAATCGTCGTAAAATTAATGCGAAAGATTATTATGCAAAATATCGTTATACGCCGTTAAATGATCTCTTTGATAGTGAAATTATGTTAAGTCACAGCAAAGCATCACAAAAATTTGCAGGCGATTCTTTGGTGAGCTTACGTGAAGCCAATGCAGAAAATATTTCTGATGCATTAGTTGCAAAAAACACAAGTCGTTTTAATGCTGGTGAATTAGATATGGCATTAACATTAGGCTCTAAATTAATGTCTACCGAATATAAACGCAGTGTTATTGCACCATCGATTGATCCTCAACAGTCCATAAATATGGTTGAATATAATCCATTTGCACCACAAGGAAAAAATGATTTAACCAGTTTCTTTTCACAAATGAAATTTGAATATGATATTTATACACTCGACCTTAATTTAAATTATGTTGATTATCATATTAAAGGACGCAAACCCGCTTGTGATCCACGTGCGGCTTGTTTCCCTGAGGGTGAAATGAATCTAAATCGCCATGATAGGAATTGGGATCCAGGTGCGTTATTTTCCGCACAAATTATTCCAGAATTTCAGCCTTTTGTCAGTTATGCACATACAATGAGAGCGCCGACATCACAAGAAATCTTCTTTGCTAATGAAGGCGGTGCATCAATGAATCCCTTCTTAAAAAGTGAAAAAGCAGACACTTACCAAATTGGTTTTAATAGTTATCGCCCTGATTTAATTATTGATGGCGACAGTTTTAGGCTTAAGGCACTGTGGTATCACACTAAAATAAAAAATTATATTTCGAGTGATTCTTATTCAGTATGCAAAGGCGGTATCCGTTGCAAAATTGATAGTTCTTTAACTCTTGAAGATTATGCTGGAATAGAATATGACGGTAATATTTTCCTGTATACCAATAGTCTAGAACCTGTGGCCTTGCGTGGTTACGAAATTCAAGCTAATTATGATGCTGGTGTTTTCTATACGAATCTTTCATACAGTAATCAACGAACTTCACAGCCTACATCACTTGCCAGTACAGATTTTGGACAAACGCCGGCATCTGAATTACCTAAATACTATGCCACGATTGATACCGGTATTCGTCTATTTGATGATCAATCATTAGAATTAGGTACGGTGATTCAAATAACAGGAAAATCACGTAAATCTTCACCTGAAGGAATGGATCTCGATACAGGCGCTGTACCAATGGTTGACCAAGAAAAGATCCCAACTGTTATTGATGTCTATAGTAATTATCGAATTAATAAAAATGTTTCATTAAAATTTGCTGTACATAACTTAATGAATAAGAATTACTCAAATGCATTAGATAGAAGTAATTCAGCGCCTGATATGTATGAACAAGGTCGAGATAGACAAACAGCAAGAGGCCGTAGTTTCCTTTTAGGAGGAGAGATTCGCTTCTAATCGTTTTTAATATTAAATAATAAAAAATGGCATCAATATTAATACGATGCCATTTTTTGTAAGCGTTATATTGTAAACCTGTCAATTATCATCAGTTTTAGAGACTGTTTTACGCTTTGCTCTTAATTTTTGCGTTTTCACGACTTCGCTGGTGATCCAACCATCTTCAACCCGTGTTTTTAGCTCATCGCCTTTTTTAACTTGTTTTGTATTTTTTAGCACTTCACCAGAAACGGTTTCACTTATGCTGTAACCGCGTGAAAGTGTTGCGAGTGGGCTCGCACTTTCTAATCTAGAACAGCTAATTGCAAATTGTTCTCGTTGACGTGATAGCTGTTGTGAAATACTTTCTCTCATGCGGTAAATCAGTTGTTGTTGATGACGAAATAGTGCTTGAATTTGAGAGGTAGGCTCATAATAGTTAAGACGTTTTTGTAATTGTATCTGCTGTTGTTGCTTAGCTTGTAAAATTTCTTGAAAACGAGCGATCAGACGTTGCTTCGTTGCTGATAATAAGTTTTGTTGACGAGCAAGACGTAAATGAGGATGTTGTTGCTGTAAACGGTGAATTAGCTGTGTTGTTGCACGTGATTTTTTAGCTAAATAGTAATCCATCGCCATTTCAAGACGCTGTTGTTGTGATTGTAATTGGCGTAATAACTCAAGTTTATTTCGGCTAATTAGCTCAGCAGCCGCTGAAGGCGTTGGTGCTCGTAAATCAGCAATAAAATCGGCAATAGTGACATCAGTTTCATGACCTATAGCACTAACAATGGGAATGTGGCTGGCAAAAATCGCACGTGCAACACGTTCATCATTAAAAGCCCAAAGATCTTCTAATGAACCACCACCACGGCCAACAATGAGAACATCACACTCTTTACGACGATTAGCTAACTCAATGGCATGCACAATTTGCATAGGCGCTTCAGTACCTTGTACTGCGGTAGGATAGATAACCACAGGCAAAGAAGGATCACGACGACGAAGAATATGTAAAATATCATGTAATGCAGCACCTGTTGATGATGTGATTACACCTAATTGTTTAGCAGGAGAGGGTAATGGTTTTTTATGGCTAGCATCAAATAAGCCTTCACTAGTCAGCTTTTGTTTGAGTAATTCAAATTGCTGTTGTAAAAGCCCATCACCAGCAGGTTGCATACTTTCAACAATAAGTTGGTAATCACCTCGAGGCTCATACAATGTGATAGTTGCTCTAACTAATACTTGCTGACCGTGCTGTGGGCGAAATGTCACTTTAGAATTTTGACCACGAAACATCGCTGCTCTTATTTGTGCATTAGTATCTTTTAAAGTGAAATACCAATGACCAGAAGCAGGCTGAGTGAAATTAGAAATTTCTGCACTGATCCAAATGCGCCCCATTTCCATTTCTAAGAGCTGTCGAACGGTCTTATTTAGGCGACTAACAGTAAAAATATTGTTATTTAGTGGTGATGTCATGTGAGCCAGATCAAATTTTAAAACAAAGACTTAATTAACCGATACTACCTAAGTTATCTACAGGATCAATAAATATTTTGAAAAAAAGCTAGAAGCAACCGATTACGGTGTGTATAATTCCGCTGCAATATTTTCCATTTTATAACTGCCGCCTTGGTGAGATATTGCTATGTTACGAATTAAAAAAGAAGCACTTACATTTGATGATGTTTTGTTAGTTCCTGCACACTCTACTGTCCTTCCTAATACTGCCGACTTGTCAACTCAACTGACTGAAACAATCCGTTTAAATGTACCTATGTTGTCTGCAGCAATGGATACGGTGACTGAAGCATCTTTAGCTATTGCATTAGCTCAAGAAGGTGGAATTGGATTTGTTCATAAAAACATGTCCATTGAACGTCAAGCGGAAGAAGTTCGCCGTGTGAAAAAACACGAAAGTGGTGTTGTTGCTGATCCTATCACTGTTACCCCAGAAACAACTTTACGTGAAGTTCAAGAAATGACGGAACGCAATGGTTTTGCGGGTTATCCTGTTGTGACTAAAGAAAATGAATTAGTCGGTATCATCACTGGCCGTGATGTTCGCTTTGTCACTGATTTACAACAACCTGTTACTGCGGTGATGACCCCTAAAGAGCGTTTAGTTACAGTAAAAGAAGGCGAAGCACGTGACATTGTTATGCAAAAAATGCATGAAAAACGTGTTGAAAAAGCCTTAGTGGTTGATGAACACTTTCATTTAAAAGGTATGATAACCGTTAAAGACTTCAAAAAAGCAGAGCGCAAACCAAATGCATGTAAAGATGAACGAGGTCGTTTACGTGTTGGTGCTGCTGTTGGTGCGGGTGCTGGTAACGAAGCACGAATAGCAGCTCTTGTTGAAGCAGGAATTGATGTTCTGTTAATTGACTCATCACACGGTCATTCTGAAGGTGTATTACAGCGTATTCGTGAAACTCGTGAAAAATATCCTGATTTACCTATCGTTGGTGGTAACGTTGCAACAGCAGAAGGTGCATTAGCGCTTGCTGATGCGGGTGTTAGTGCTGTTAAAGTGGGTATTGGCCCTGGTTCTATTTGTACAACACGTATTGTAACGGGTGTCGGTGTACCACAAATTACCGCTATTGCAGATGCCGTAGAGGCATTACAAGGTCGTAATATTCCCGTGATTGCTGATGGTGGTATCCGCTTCTCTGGTGATATTGCTAAAGCACTAGCTGCGGGCGCTGCCTGTGTCATGGTGGGTTCCATGTTTGCTGGTACTGAAGAATCTCCAGGTGAAATTGAACTTTTCCAAGGTCGTTCTTATAAATCCTACCGTGGTATGGGCTCATTAGGTGCAATGTCTAAGGGGTCATCAGATCGCTATTTCCAAACTGACAATGCAGCCGACAAATTAGTACCAGAAGGTATTGAAGGGCGTGTGGCTTACAAAGGTTTAGTAAAAAATATTATCCATCAACAAATGGGTGGATTACGTTCTTGCATGGGATTAACTGGTTGCGCAACAATTAAAGAGCTGAATACGAAAGCTGAATTTGTTCGTATTAGTGGCGCTGGTATTCAAGAAAGCCATGTCCATGACGTTACAATTACAAAAGAATCTCCTAACTATCGTTTAGGCATGTAATTTATTTCGAGAAAGGCTTGTTCTATTAATAGCAAGTCTTTCAATTTAATGATTTTATCTGTTTTGGAACTCACCTCAAATGACAGCAAATATTCATAATCATCGTATTCTTATCCTTGATTTCGGTTCACAATATACACAGCTTATTGCTCGTCGTATTCGTGAAATCGGTGTTTATTGTGAACTCTGGGCATGGGATGTTACAGAAGAACAAATTCGTGAATTTAATCCTAATGGTATTATTCTGTCTGGTGGCCCTGAAAGTACAACAGAACAAGATAGCCCACGAGCTCCTGATTACGTCTTTAATGCCGGTGTACCTGTATTAGGGATCTGCTATGGCATGCAAACAATGTCAATGCAATTAGGTGGACAAGTTGAAGTTTCTGGTGAACGCGAATTTGGTTATGCACAAGTTGAAATTCGTAAAACAAGTGCTTTATTCCGTGATATTCAAGATTTAGTTAGTGAAGATGGTAATCCTTTATTAGATGTATGGATGAGTCACGGCGATAAAGTTAGTGCTATTCCTTCTGACTTTATTACTATTGCGAGTACTCCAACTTGCCCATTTGCTATTATGGCGAATGAAGAAAAACGTTTTTACGGTGTTCAATTCCATCCTGAAGTGACTCATACACACCAAGGACTTAATATTTTAAAACGCTTTGTTTTAGATATTTGTGGTTGTGATGCACTATGGACTTCAGCAGCAATTATTGAAGACACAGTGGCTCGCTTAAAAGAGCAAATCGGTGATGACCACGTTATCTTAGCACTTTCTGGTGGTGTTGATTCATCTGTTACTGCACTATTGCTAAATCGCGCTATTGGCAAACGTCTGACTTGTGTATTCGTTGATAATGGATTACTGCGACTTAATGAAGCAGAACAAGTTATGGCGATGTTTAAAGGAAAATTTGACCTTAATATTATTCACGTTGAAGCAGAAGAGCGTTTCTTAGTTGCGTTAAAAGGTGAAAATGATCCTGAGAAAAAACGTAAAATTATTGGTCATACATTTATTGAGATCTTTGATGAAGAAGCCGTTAAACAGCCTCTAGTAAAATGGTTAGCACAAGGCACTATATACCCTGATGTTATTGAATCAGCCGCTTCTGCTACAGGTAAAGCGCATGTAATTAAATCACATCACAATGTGGGTGGCTTACCTGAAGATATGAAACTTGGGCTAGTTGAACCATTGAAAGAGCTGTTTAAAGATGAAGTGCGTAAGATTGGCTTAGAATTAGGTCTACCATACGATATGCTTTATCGTCACCCATTCCCTGGACCAGGCTTAGGTGTACGTGTATTAGGCGAAATCAAGAAAGAATATTGTGACTTGTTACGTCGTGCTGATGCTATTTTCATTGAAGAGCTACATAAAGCTGATCTTTATAATAAAGTTAGCCAAGCTTTCACGGTATTTTTACCAGTACGCTCAGTTGGTGTTATGGGCGATG
The DNA here is from genome assembly GCF_001654855.1 of Proteus myxofaciens ATCC 19692. Lineage (GTDB taxonomy): Bacteria > Pseudomonadota > Gammaproteobacteria > Enterobacterales > Enterobacteriaceae > Proteus > Proteus myxofaciens. The sequence continues at coordinate 18,254 of NZ_LXEN01000015.1, read as the reverse complement.
GTCGCAAATATGACTGGGTTGTCTCATTACGTGCTGTAGAAACTGTTGATTTTATGACTGCACATTGGGCACACTTACCTTATGACTTCTTAGGCCGCGTTTCTAATCGCATCATTAATGAAGTCAGTGGCATTTCAAGAGTCGTGTATGATATCAGCGGAAAACCACCAGCAACAATTGAGTGGGAATAAACTACCGTTTATCAGCAATAGTTGATAAAGGTTAAAAAACTAATAGCCATCAGTAGGTTACTGGTGGCTTTTTTGTTTTTTACTATTATTTAGTGAGGGGAGTATTTTTATAAATAATAAAATTTTGAATTGATATTTACTTACTTGAAGGTTATTTAGAATGTACTTTTCTATTATAATTAATGAGCCTTTATCATTCCTTGGGATTAATAAATCACAAGCTTGATGACTGTTGCTTTAGTTAATGGATCATCAATTTATTCTTTTAATAGAACAAATTAAAAAGATTTTCTGTAACCATATATTATGAAATATTAATAAAAATAGACTTATAAAAAACTTAATTAAAATAAGAAAACAAGAAAATAAGGATATAAATAATTGAAGCTAATTGTAATATCCCTTACCTTAAGTAAGGGATATATATCAATATTTAATATAACTACATATTAATAATAGATTTAATACGTTAGCTATTATTTATTGATAGCTAAATACTCAGGATAAGCATCTGTTAATTTTAGATATAAATATTTATTTTCTACGGCTTTTCTAAAGTCCTGTTTTAAACAAACTCGAGATGAATTTTTCAGCTCATCAGGCAAATTTTTAGCTTCTGTAGAATCAATAATGGAAAAACGTACTTTCCTTTTAGACCGACTTAAATTATACGGTAAACCTAAAATACGTCTTGCGATTCTGTTGGTTTTCATAACTCACTCCTTTATGTGTAATTAGAGAAAGTGAACTTAGTATAACATAAAATAAAAAATATATAATTCTTCTTAAGTGAGGAAATTAGTATAAAGTATCGATAAAAACCTTTAAATATTAATTTTCAATACTTAATTATTTTGTGAATATCTATTTTTAATTAGAAACTAAGTATTATTTACTTATTGGGTTTTTTAGCCAATCAAGATAAGGTTTAAATCCATCTTCAATAGGTAAAATAATAACTTCTGGAATATCGTAAGGATGTATTTTTACAATTGAATTAATTAACAGTTGCTGATGTGACTTACCGCTTTTTATCATCAGAATAACTTCACTATCTTCAACTATCTCATCTTGCCAATAATATATGGATTTCACTTTAGGTATTAAATTGATACAACTTGCTAGGTTAGCTTTTATAAGATGATGGGCAATTTCTCTAGCAATACTTTCATTAGGTGCTGTTGTGTATGCAACAATCATGATTTTATCCTTAGTGATTTATATTAAAAATTTAATAATAAAGATAGAGTGATTTTAATATTAACAAAAGAAAACTATTTAAAATATATAGCTAATATTTTTATTTTTAACCAAATAAAAAAACATTTTTTTAAAAAAACTTTATTAAGGTGAAGCATATACGGCATTATTAATCACTTTTACTCGTTTTATGATTGTTTTTGTAAAGAAAAATCTCAGTATGCCGATACTACTAAGCAGTCTAATAAAGAGTATCTCTTTGTGTTATAAGAATTAATTAAATTAATAACATACTTATCTTCTGTGAAATTACTAAATTAATAATTAAATTAGTGACAAGATCCATAAACAGTGGGGTTTAACATGGATAATACTTCGCTAAAGAATGCGAGTTTATTTGATAATGATCCCGTTCTCTATGCTGCGTGGCTTTACTACCAGGACGGGCTAAGTCAAAGTGAAGTCGCAAATATTGTAGGTGTTTCTCGTGTTACCGTAGTGAAATATCTATCTCTTGCCAGAGAAAAGGGCTTTGTAAATATCAGTCTAGATCCATCTGTATTTTCTACAATCGATTATGCCATTAGAATAAAAGACAAATTTAATCTAAATAATGTGCTTATTTTACCGAATGAAGATAAACAAAAATTACAAGATACATTAAATATGAATAAAGAAAGATTAGCCAAGGCAGGTGCTATGTATCTTTCTCAGTTAGTTAATGATCAAGATATTTTAGGTGTTGCTTGGGGTAGAACGCTCTATAAACTTGGAAAATATCTTTCGCCTAAGTCTGTAAAGAATGTCACAGTATTACAGATGATGGGAGCTATTACTCCACAGGCTGATTTTAAGACAGGCGAAATTACTTCATTAATTGCGAATAAATTTTCTGGCAATTGTCTTAATTTACATGTTCCGGCTGTTGTTTCTAGTGCCCGTTTAGCGATGGAGCTTCAGGCTGAACCTATTATTAGGCACAATTTCTCGGTATTAAATCAATGCAATAAGGCAATTTTTGTTGCAAGCAATGTACAAGATGATAATACGTTAGTTGCAACCCATGTTTTAACTAAAAAAGAAATAGCCAAGTATCGTGATCTTGGTGCTGTTGGCGAAATTTGTGGTCGGTTTTATGATATAAAAGGGAATCCATTAGTCTCTGATATTGACCTTAGAGTAATGGGGATTAGCCTTGCTCAATTAAGATTAATTCCTCAACGTCTATTGCTTGCTGGTGGTATTGAAAATATTCATGCAACCATAGGTGCAATAAAAGGAGGGTATGCTACTGATATTGTTATTGATGAAGTAACGGCATCAAACTTATTAAAAATAAGTAATTAATGTAGTCCTCGTGAAAACGAGGATTTGTCTTTTTAATATCAGAGACTAGCCCATTAGTTTGATTTACTGCAAATTTTTGTTTCTGTATGTCTATTTTTACTATTTAAACTTGCTATTATTTTTAAAATCATTCATTGTATAAATAATTATATAACAGTGTGTTTTACGCAATAAATTAGAGATTAAGTTAGTAATATAGAAAGAATAGAAATTTTTTAAAAATGCTAACTCACTGTTTTATCGATTTCTATTCATTAAAGAAAAGGTATATTTAAAACATGAATATTATTGAATAGAGTTCTATCGTTTTTACTGATTTGGTTTCTGAGTATCATTATGAAACTACTGATTTTCTTACATAAGTGTTTTAGCCACCGGCTCACAGGTGGTTTTTTTATTTTAGCCACAACATTATGTGACTAAACAGAGAAATGAAATACCAATCTTCTAAAGATATTACCAAGCCATTACTGACCAATGAATAATACGTCCCATTATTTTGACGGTATTATTTTCTGCAATTTCATCTGGAAATTCATCTTTGTTATAGCTACGAATAATCAATTTTCCACCAGGTTGACGATAAAGTAACTTTATTCGAAACAGTGAATCTTGTTCTATAGCATAAACACCACCATCAACAATTCGTGTGTTACCCGTATCAACAGTAACAGTTGAACCATTAGGAATAACAGGTGACATACTATCGCCATAAACAGAGAAACAGATAACATTTTGGCAAGAAGCACCATAACGGCGTAATGTACTTTTTGAAAATCTTAATTTATATCCATTATGATCCTCATTTGTACAACAACCATCACCTGCAGCAAGCTCAATACTCTTAAAATAAGGTATCTCAACTTCATCTGCATTTAGCGGAGTATCATTATCCCATTCACTAATAGTACGCCATTCGTCTTCAGGTGATATTTCAGAAATAGCATCAGATGAGTGCTCTCCTTCTAATAGCCAAGCTAAATCACAATGTAACGCTTTAGCTAATTCAGGTAAAAAACGAGGGCGTTTTGTTTTGCCGCTTTCTAGCTGTTCTATCGATTGTTGAGTAGTACCAGCCAAGTTAGCGAGTTCAGATTGTGTTAAATCGAGTTCAATGCGTTTGTCTTTTGTACGTTTAGCAATAGACATAAGTAACTCCTAATACGTGTCCTTACATATTCAAGTGCAATGAGTATATCGTAAAAAGAAAACAAATTAAATTGTATTTTTGAATAACTATCAGAATGAAAAAATATCACTGTTGTTTAAAAACATCATCAGCACTGTCAGGTGGTGCTAAATAAGGATTTTCATCCGTAACATTAGGATCACGTAAGACTTCACCACAAAAAATATAAAGATCAGGTCTTTTTTTCTTTAAATAATCAAGTCTAACTGTACATTCATCTTTAGTATAAATTGTTTCAGTAAGAGGAATTGCATCACAAGAATCATGCCCACACGGACTTACTAATAAAACATAGCCAACCAGCATGAGCTGTGAAGTAAACATAAAATACCCTTTTCATTATTCATGTTTAGCCATTCAAATCAGAAGGGTAGATTACCTATTCAGGTTTGAAAAAGCAGGTTCTATTTACCCTAAATTTCATTAATGATTCAAAAAAGAGTAACTGATCACAATTTTTCTAGTGTTTGTTTGTATTTACTAGCTATGTGTTATAGATGTTTTCGGATAAGGTATATCAATAATAATATAAAATGGTCTAAATACAAATAGATTTGTTTTTATACCGCATAGTTGTTATTAAAATGTTGTATTTTGAGGGTGGATTTTAGTTATAAGAATAAATGAAGTACAAAAATAAATTTTGTTATTTTATGCTTAACTTAAGAAAAAAATAAAATTAAAAATTAAATAGAATTTAAAGGTAGAAATACAATTGAAATGTTTATTTCTAATAGAATATTTCATATAAAGGCTCTAAATAGTGCAAATATTTTTACTTTTTATTTTTCATGATGATACTGAAAAATATACACTATATAAAAAATATTAAATAAATAAAAAATTGTAAAATAGTTCATGACGTTACTTGAAATTTTCACGTATAATTCATTTTAGGAAAAGAATTATAATACTTTTCCATAGTGAGAAATTAATTAATTACGAATAATCTTATATTTATTTATTCAAACGATAACTTTATGGTGTGTAAATTATGTTAAAAAAAATGGTAGGCTTTTTATTTCTTGCAACCGCAATGATGGCTTTATCTGCTTGTGGTGATAAAAAAGATGAAGCAGGACAAGCAGCAGTTGAATTCGTTCAAGCTGTTGGAAATGCAGATGGTGAAAAAGCAGTATCATTAATGTACTTTGGTGATGCTGAAAAAGAACCCGCTGTAGAGCAAATGAAAGGTAAATTTAAACTTATCATTGCTGAAGCTGGCAAAAAAATTAAAGAAGAAGGTGGTTTTAGTAAAGTTGAAGTTGTAAAAGTAGAATATGGCGAAGATAAAAATACAGCGACGGTGACACTAAGAACAGTTTTAAAAAACGGTGAAGAAAAAACTGAACCTCAAGATATGATTAAAGTTGATGGCAAATGGAAAGTCTCAATTAAGTGATAAAGAGATTAATTCTAACCTGTATACTTTTTATTGTGGGCGCATCTTTTGCGCTCGCTTTACCTTTGGATATTAAAAATGGTGATCTTGTTTTTCGTGATGGTGATGAGATTATCAGTGATATTATTAAACAGGTTGATAATAGCGGTTTTAGTCATGTTGGTATGATTTGGATTTCAGAAGAAAAAGGCATTCAAGTTATTCATTCAACTCCCAGTGAACATGCAGATATAAAAGATGGTGTAACGGTAGATTCTCTTGATTTTTTTATTAGTCGAGCAAAGCCAAATACAGTTCGTTTTTATCGTATTAACAGTAGTGATGAGGCGAGAAAGATTGCCGTTAAATCTGCGTTAGATAGAGTAGGTGAAAATTTTAGTATTTATCAAGGACAAGGTGTTTATTGCACAGAACTTGTTGTAGAGGCTTGGTCAAAAGCGGGGGTGACTATCAACCGTGGAACACGTAAATTAGAAATGCCAATTTTTTCAGAAAGAGAATTTATTTTTCCAGCTAATTTGATTAGCTCTGAAAATGTAATCCTATCCCAAGATGATTAATTCTTAATAAGAACAACCTTCTTTTACGGATATATAAGTAAAGAAGGTTGCTATATATTTAAATAATTATCCTTTACCACCTTGAAAAGAAGGATAAAGCGTCATTCCACCATCAATAAAAATAGTTTGCCCTGTGATATAGGTTGATTGCTCTGAGGCTAACCATGCGGCTACGTTAGCAACAGCTTCTGGCTCTGCTGCATATTTCATTGGGATCATTGCTTCTAATTCTTTACGAAGAGCGTCATCTTCCATCTTTTCTTTATTAATAGGTGTATTTATCGCACCAGGTCCAATCGCATTAATACGGATACCTTGGCTTGCATATTCTAAAGCAAGGGATTGTGTCAACATACGAACACCGCCTTTACTTGCAGCATAGCTTGCAAAAGTAGGCCATGGGATAATTTCATGAACTGAAGACATATTAATGATGTTACCTGGCATTTTATTTTCTACAAAATATCTTAGTGCTGAACGCGCAGTAAGAAAGTAGCTTGTTAAATTAACATCTATAATTTTATGCCATTCTTCCAGATTAATAGCATGGCTAGGGGTTTGGTTTTCAATCCCAGCATTGTTAATTAATAAATCCAATTTACCGAAATGAGTAATTGCTTGATAAATAAAATTATGAGCGACTTCTTCATCACTAATATCGCCACCAAAAATAATTGCTTGGCCTTTTCCTAATTTATTTAAACTATCTGCTAGTTTTTGAGCTTCTTGTTCATTGGAATGATAGTTAATAACAACATTCATTCCTTCATTTACTAAGCGAGAAACAACTGCAGCGCCAATCCCACTTGATGAACCAGTGACAACAGCAACTTTTCCTTGAAGATCTTGATACATATATCCTCCAATGCTTAATACGTATTTATAGTAAGAAATAGCGAAGATTAATAAAAGTAAAGAGGCTTTATTATTAGAATATTTTATTGAGCTGAAACCATCAGTTAATTGTAGATTAAATTAAGAGGAGATAAAGATATGTATAGGATAAAAATCAATCAATTAAAGGGCTGATAAAGTTAACTTTATGAAATAGTTTAACTTATTTAAAATAATTAGCTGGTAATATTTCTCTAGCACTCTTCAATAGTTACATGTACTATTATCAGCGTATTTTCCCTTCAAAATAAATTAGCTAGAGTCTATTCACGACAACATAAACCTTTTGTGTCGAATGCGACTAACATTACTAAGCAGATGAGGAGTCAGCTTATTTCTTTATTTTATCGCTATCATGCAAAGGTGACATTAGTCTATATCGAAGTACCTTATCATCAGTGGCAAAAGCAAAATAATGCAAGAGTGGAGGAAGCTGTACCTAGTAAAGTACTTGATCGTATGCGGGGTAAATTAGAAATACTGACATCTGATGAGGCGCATTATGTGATTTATCACGTTAATGGTCATTCTTCGTCTTTATTATAATTATATCTAGATTATAAACCATTTTTTGACGACTATTTTATGAAAAATAAAATAGTCTTTTTTCTTATTAAAGTAAAAAGAATAAAAAAATTTTCGTAAAAGGCATTTTTCACTAAAAAGACAGGTTAACTAGAGGAACAAGTGTTATCTAGATCTCAAAATTAATAAATAAATATTTTCTATATTTCATTCTTATATTTTATATTTTTTAATATATTGAGATGTAAAATTAAAATAATAGTATATAAATTAAAAAAATCAGTATGAAATGATTTAAATAATTAACCATCACAATTATAAGTAATTAATTTAGTTAATGCTTTATTCGATTCAATAATTCTCAATCTAATTCAAATAAAAATAATGAAGTGGTTGATGTATAAATTTAACCATTTAAATTAAAACATATTTTTAATTTTTTTTCTAAGATTTTATTAAGAGGAGTTAATTTGAAATTTAAAAATAATATTAAATATAACTTACAAAAATAATAAGAGAATTTTTACTTTATTCAAGTGTGTTTAATGTGAGTTTTTTTGATATATTAATCGTGCTAATTGCTTTCTGCCTTTTTTTTTGATTTCTTTTGTTTTTTATTTTTGTATTTCTGATTTTTTTTGCTTTTAATAAATGACATATGATTGTAATCACAATCTTATAACAACTAATAAATTAAAGTTGTTGTCATTGAGGTGACATTAAATGAAAGCAGAGCGGCATAAAAAAATAATTAATTTAATTAAAAATAACGGATCAGCAAAAGTTTCTTTTTTAGCAAAAGAACTTAATGTGACTAAAGAAACAATTCGGTCAGATTTAAATTTTCTTTCAGATAAAGGAATTATAAAACGATGCCATGGTGGTGCCTTTATCGAATTTGAAACATTAGATAAAGTCGCAAAAAAAGAGATTATACAATTTTTAGAATGTAATGATCAGATAGGTAAAATCGATTTAGCTCATCGTGTAGCAATAAATAAGGTTTGTGTATTAGGTTCATTTAATGTCGACATGATCAGTTATTTACCTCGATTGCCAGAAGCCGGAGAATCCTTATTAGCGAATAAATTTATTTTTTCGCCAGGTGGAAAAGGATGTAATCAAGCATTAGCGGCTAGTTACGCTGATGCTCGAGTACATTTTATAACAAAAATTGGAACGGATCAGTTTAGTGATTATGCCGTTAATTTTATATCGTCTTCAAGAATAAAAACATCAACGATATATCAAACTGATAAGTTTCAAACAGGGACAGCTTCTATATTTGTTTCTGAAGAAAGTGGAGAAAATATTATTTCTATTTACTCAGGTTCAAATATGGATATATCAGCGGATGAAGTAAAAATACAAAAAGATAAGATTATTGATTCTGATGTTATTTTACTGCAATTAGAAACTAATTTAGAAGCCTTAAAAGAAATTATTATCGTTGGAAAAGAGAATAATATACCTATTATCCTTAATCCTGCGCCTTATAACAAAAATATTAGCGAGTTGCTTTCTATGGTTGATGTATTAACGCCTAATGAAACAGAAGCAAGTTTACTTTCTAATATTGATATTTTTGATTTAGAAACAGCAAAAAAAGCGGCTGTTGTTATTTATAAAAAAGGGGTAAATAAAGTTGTTATTACCCTTGGTAGTAAAGGTTCACTGGCTTATGACGGATGTAAATATATTTATTCTCCGGCATACCCTGCCATAGTAAGAAATACAGCAGGTGCTGGTGATGCGTTTAATGGTGCCCTTGCAGCTTCATTAGCAAAAGGGAAACAATTTTCTTATGCACTGCGTTATGCATCGGCTTTTGCTTCACTTGCCGTTGAGACGAGTAATGCTTCAGAAATGCCTGAAGATATTAATGTCATGCATCGTATCAATCAAACCACATATTCACAGATTGTTACTCAATCCATTGAATAAATATCTTTTAAAAGAGGAAACAAATGAAAATCTTATTTATTGGTGAATCATGGCATATTCATATGATCCACTCTAAAGGCTACGATAGTTTTACTTCAAGCAAATATGAAGAAGGCTCAACTTTTTTATTAAGTTGCTTAAGAGAAAAAGACGTTGAAGTTGATTATATGCCAGCGCATACCGTGCAAATAGCGTTTCCACAAACAGCAAAAGAGCTCGATAAATATGATGTTATTGTCATAAGCGATATCGGAGCTAATACATTTTTATTACAAAATGACACTTTTTATAATATGAAAGTGATACCCAACGCCTTAGGCCTAATAAAAGAATTTGTTGCTAATGGTGGCGGTTTGTTAATGATTGGTGGTTATCTTTCATTTATGGGAATAGAAGCGAAAGCAAACTATAAAAATACAATACTTGCAGAAGTTCTACCAGTGGAAATGCTAGATGGTGATGATCGTGTTGAAGCGCCTGAGGGGGTTTTTGCAAATGCAGTTAATCCAGAACATATTTCTATAAAAGGCTTTGATAATTGGCCTATGTTCTTAGGTTATAACAAAGTATTCGCCAAGAAAAATAGTGAAACGATATTAAATATTGGCGAAGATCCATTATTAGTATTTGGTCAATATAAACAAGGAAAAACAGGTTGCTTTATGAGTGACTGTTCTCCTCATTGGGGAAGTAAGGAATTTTTAGCATGGCCACATTATGCTGATATGTGGGTAAATATCCTTAAACAAATAGCACATTAATTCGTGTTGAATTTAGCCAAATAGCAATAAAAAGTAAACAGTGCAGAGGATTCACTCTGCGCTAATAAATCCGATTACTTGAAAAATAAAAAAAGAAATCACTCATAGTCAATAATTCCAAAGGAACATCTTATGAGTACAAAAAAATTATCAACACCCTTACTAATGTTAGCCACTGTATTAGCAGGAATGTTGTCTCCAATGCAATCAGCCGTAAATGGTCAACTTGGCGATGTATTAAAAGATGGAAATGCTAGTGCTGTTATTTCATTTGCAAGTGGTTTAGTCGTGATGTTTTTTATTATTATGTCTAAAAAACAATATCGTCAACAATTTACATCTATTCCTAGTTTAATTAAAAAACGTAAAATTCCATTATGGAATTGGTTTGCTGGCCTTTGTGGTGCTATGGTTGTTTTTTCAGAAGGGGCATCAGCCAGTGCATTAGGTATCGCAACGTTCCAAACAGCGTTAATTTCAGCACTTTTATTATCAGGTTTATTATGTGACCGTTTTGGTGTGGGTGTTGATGAAAAGAAATATTTCACTCCTTACCGTGTATTAGGCGCAATATTAGCCGTTGTTGCTACTTTATTTGTTGTCTCACCTCAATGGCATTCAACATCATTTATTTATTTAGCAATATTACCTTTCCTTGCTGGTTTACTTGCAGGCTGGCAACCCGCTGGTAATTCAAAAGTAGCAGAAGCAACAGGCTCAATGATGGTTTCTATTACTTGGAACTTTATTGTTGGTTTTACTGTTTTAACGATTGCTTTAATTATACGAGTGGCGCTTGGTCATTTAACTCTGGAATTACCTAATACATGGTGGATGTATTTAGGTGGGCCATTAGGATTAATGTCTATTGCATTAATGGCTATTTTAGTTCGCGGGTTAGGATTATTAATGCTAGGTGTTGCATCTACAGCAGGACAACTTTTAGGCTCAGTATTAATTGACTTGTTATTACCTTCATTGGGTAACACCGTTTATTTAGTCACCATTATCGGAACATTATTTGCTTTAGTAGGGGCCATTGTTACAACAATTCCTGAGTTTAAAGCGACTAAAACTGTAAAAAGAGTCGGAGCATAATATGAAAGGTTATATTCAAACGGTTACTGGTTTTGTTAAAAAAGAAGATATGGGGTTAACATTACCTCATGAACATCTTTTTAATGATCTTTCTGATGTTGTTGATGAGCCTTTTTATGATTTTTCACATGTATTAGTTAATAAAAAAGTGAGTGCGGATATTCAGTGGGGATTAAAGTACGATCCTTATTGTTGTTGCGATAATATGGATAAAAAACCTATTGATGATGTTATTTTTGAATTAAATAATTTCAAAGAATTAGGTGGTCGTACTATTGTTGATGCAACAGGTTCTGCTGCGATTGGACGAGATATTAGAAAATTAAAAGAAGTGGCAATGCTGACGGGTATTAATGTTGTTGCATCATCTGGATTATATATTGAAAAATTTGAAGGGAAACGTCTTGCCGATAATATAGATGCAATGGCTAAGATGATTGATGATGAATTAAATATCGGCATAGATGGTACCGATATTCGAGCGGGTATGATTGGCGAAATAGGTGTTTCTCCATTGTTTACTGATGGTGAAAAAAATAGTTTGCGTGCTGCTGCTATTGCTCAAAATAATAATCCTCATGTTTCAATGAATATTCATATGCCAGGTTGGCAACGCCGTGGTGATGAAGTATTAGATATTTTATTAACAGAGATGGGTTGTGAGCCGGATAAAATTTCATTAGCGCATTGTGATCCATCAGGTAAGGATATTGATTATCAATGTAAGATGCTAGATCGGGGTGTTTGGCTTGAATTTGACATGATTGGGCTCGATATTTCATTTCCTAAAGAAGGTGCTGCTCCTAGTGTTATGGATACTGTCGATGCAGTTACAACATTAATTAATAGAGGATATGCCAATCAAATAGTATTAAGTCATGATGTGTTCTTAAAGCAGATGTGGGCAAAAAATGGCGGAAATGGATGGGGATTTGTTCCTAATGTTTTTCTTGCATTATTGACGCAAAAAGGTATTGAAAAATCTATTATAGATAGACTTTGTGTTGAAAACCCAGCTAATTTATTGGCTTAAATCCTATTTTATAGTAACAACATCACTTTGAGATATTTTACATAGTTTAACGGCACAATACTGTGCCGTTTTTTATAATAATATTTTGATACATTATTTTTTAATGTGATGAATGATATCAAAATAGGTATTTTTATCATCAGCATTAGGATAGATACGATAAGTATATTCTGTATCTTTTACCGTAATATTTTCTACATCACGAGTAAATAATGTTTTACCTTCTTTATCTTTAGCAACTAAAGTACGTGTTTTGCCATCTTCAGAGATTGACCAATCACCTTGCATTTTTTGCTTACCTTCAGGTGTAAACATAATAAATGTGCCATCTGGGTAATATTCTGCAAGACCAAAATAATTGCTAACTTGTTCGTTATCAGCAGGGACTTTATTGCCTTTCTCATTAACAGCTTCAGTCGTGATCCACACTTTTTCTGTCATGATTTTTTCATAATCATTAAGTGCCTTTTGTGGTGCTTGAATAGAAGATTGAACTTCAATTGTTCCAGTATTACTTTCTGCGGCAAAAAGAGAAAAGCTTGCACTGAATAATGTAATAGCAATTAGCGATTTTATTTTCATTAACGGATCCTTTTTATTTTACTTATATATTGTGTAGAGCAACTTTATGTTGTTTTTAAAATTAATCATTAAATAAGAAAAATGCTAGGCAATTAATATTTCAAAATGTATCTGATAAAAAGGTTATTTGACAAAGTAAAGAGCTTTAAATAATGGAAATAGGCAAGATAAACATTATTTATTAGTAAAATTAGTGAGTATAGTAGTTATTATCCCTATTATAAGGTGAATAGATAACTAAAGCGGACATAATTTTTAATGAGACAATAATGCAGAAGGGCAAAAATATTTACAAAAAAAACTAAAATTAAACACTGAAATATAATATTTAGCATCAGTTTCTGGTTTTTTATGCTGGGATCGAGATGTATTATTAACATCTCGATTGTAGCCACACACTAGAAGAGTAATAAGTAAATTACAGTTTCGGCCTGTTATCGTAAATGATAATTTTTCACAAAACGTAAAGAACGGGTTGCGCCATTAATGATTAATGAATCAGTTTGTAGATATTCGGCTTGTTCATTAACGCCTGATAATAAATCTCCTGCGGTAATTGCAGTGGCGGCAAACATGACATCTTGATGGCGGACAAGCGTATCTAATGAAAGTTTTACATTGACTTCTGTGCCCATTTTATGACAGCGAGCAATTTCGTTTGCGGCCCATTCTCTATTTTCTGCATTATTTCCTTTTGCAATGTCGCGTGTGATTAATCGCGCTTGCATATCGCCACCTAATGCCTTGGCTATTGCTGCACTTATAACGCCTTCAGGAGCGCCTCCAATGCCGTACATAATATCAATACTATTATTTGGCATTGTGGCATATAAAGAAGCTAATACATCACCATCAGGCAATGTTATTACATTAATACCTTTTGCACGTAGATCTTTAATAATATCGTGGTGACGAGGTTTATCTAAAATAGCGAGTGTTAATTGGTTAAGTGATTTGTTAAGTATTTGAGCTACTGCATCAAGGTTATATTCAAGACAGTGATCAAGGTCAATGGCACCTGTGGCTTGTTTGCCAACAATAAATTTTTCCATGTACATATCGGGTGCTTGTAAAAAACTGCCTTCAAATCCAGCGGCTAAAATAGCTAATGAATTATTTTCGCCCATGGCTACCATTCGAGTGCCATCGATAGGATCTACAGCAATCTCAACTTTCTCACCTTGTCCATTACCAACTTGTTCACCAATATAAAGCATCGGTGCTTCGTCTATTTCACCTTCACCAATAACGATACGCCCATTGATATTTAAGTTATTTAAACGTTCTCTCATTGCTGAAACAGCGGATTCATCGGCTGCATTTTTATTATGTTTACCAACCCATGGCAGGGCTGCTATAGCGGCTGCTTCAGTGACTGAGGCTATTGCTACTGTTAATTCATCATTTAATTTCATATTCTTTGTTAATTTTGTATATATTGAAGTGTCATTGAGTTAGGTGATCATACCCTTTTTTTAAAAGGGGATGCTAGGTTTAAATCAATTGACAATGAAATAAGTGATTTAGAAATAAGCTAAGGTAATTTAATTAAAATTCACGTATAAATGTAAACGTTATTAGGAAAAAAAATAGAAAATATGCCCTTTAGCGTAAAAGGAATAGTGAAATGTTAACACTTATTAGCACGTTATTGGTGGTGCTATCGCTTTATTGGTTATATCAAACTTATATGAATACCAATTCATTATTATACAGGTTGAAAAAATTGGAAGAACATTTCCAAATACAACAAGATAAAATAATTGAATTATTAAAAAAAGAAGGAAAAAAAGACGACATTAATAATCAAGAAGCAGAGTCTTCTGTTGGTAAAACTACGGCATCATCCCAAGATGAAATAAAAACACCGATATTTGATATAGCATCTACGGTTATAAAAGAAAACAGAGAAAAAACAAAGGAAATAACAACATCACAGGTAGAACATTATGCTTACGATAAGCAAGAAAGTTATCGTGCTCAAGAAAAAACGATACCTTTTGTAAAAGAAAGTGCAGAACCTATAATTGGAATTCAATCGAATTCTCATCATGTATTAGCAGATAAACCTGTATCACAAGTATCATCCCATCATGTTGCACAACATAATGAAGGGAAAGTAATACAGAAAAATAAGCCAACAAATCAATCTGCTCAAGTTGATACTTTCAAGCCTGTAATGCCAATAATTAGAAAGGCATTAATTAAATCAAAACCTAAGAAAACACATCAACAAGCATCGATATTCGAATTAATTTGGAAATGGATCATTACAGGAAATCCGTTAGCTAAAATCGGTATGCTATTGCTTTTTTTCGGACTGTCTTATTTGCTTAAATACAGTATTGAAAATGATGTTATTTCAGCATCTACGCGTTTAATGATGGCTGGAGTAGGCTGTTTTGTATTATTAGGATTAGGGTGGTGGTTACAACAGAAAAATCGTATTTATGCATTAATATTGCAAGGAGGTGGTATTGGCGGTCTTTATATCACCATTTTTGCAGCAACAAAAATTTATGATTTTATTCCTATTACTTTCGCATTCATTATCATGGTATTGGTCTGTTTTACTAGTATACTATTTGCCATTATTCAACGTGCCATTAGTCTTGCTATTCTTGCTTCATTAGGTGGGTATTTAGCACCTATTTTACTTTCTTCTGGAGATGGAAATTATATTGCATTATTTAGTTATTATCTGATCCTTTCTATTGGTATTTTAATCATTAGCCATTGGCAAGTTTGGCGTTTACTTAATTTAATTGGCTTTGTCTTTACATTTGGAGTGGGGTGCCTATGGGCTATTTCTCATTATCAAGATGTATATTATTTACCTTGCCAGCTTTTCCTCATTGCGAATTGGTTTATTTTTGGTATTGCGACTGAGTTATTAACGTTAAGGAAAAAAATTAAGCGAAACATTCCGTTAGATGCAACGTTATTATTCGGTACGCCATTAATAGGATTTTTATTTCAATACCGTTTAGTATCTGAATGGGAGTTTGGTGTTTCTGTTGCCTCATCGCTTTATGCGCTGATTTATTTTGCATTAAGTTACGTTATTTTAAAACGCTATCAAACAGAAGGAAAACTCCTTGCTATTGCGTTTTGGATGTTATCAGTAATATTTGCAACCTTAGCTGTACCTTTTGCATTTTCATCAGAATGGACATCATTAGTATGGGCATTCGAAGGCGTTATGATTTTGGTTTTTTCCTTGTTACAGCAACAGAAAAAAGCTGCATTGGCAGGTACATTACTTATTGCCATCTCATTTATATTATTGATGAGCACTAAATTTATTCAATTTGACCAATGGATCATGTTTGTTGTTGAAATTATAATCATATTTGCGACAGCTACGTTATGGTTCCATGGGAAAATACAGAATATTGATAACAAAGCGATAGGTTTTGCTGCACTTTTTGTCGGCGTAATAAGTTGGATTTACAGTCTATTTATTTTATTGGAAAATGGAGATATATGGTCTGTTCCTCAAGTTAGATTGATAGCATTAGCTATTATTTTAGTGAGTTGTTGGGGAATGTATTATGCAGGACGCGCATTTACCTTTTTTGAATTATCAAGTTGTTCTGTATTAATATGGCCAACATCGGCTTTAGTAATATTAATTTATTTATATGAGACGAGATCGCTGATTGATAGTGGATGGAGTGCATTGATTTGGTGTGCTATTCTTGTCAGTGGTTTTTATTTGCTGAAATTTAATACATTTTTATTACATCAACGACTTAAAAAACCATTTATTCATGGCATTCATCTTAGTTTTATCGCTCTCTTTTTATTTACAGAGACGATTGGATTTAATCATCTCTATGATGCACAAGAAAGCCTACATTTTTCAGCTGCTCTGTTCTCAATTAATGCCTTTATTATCTTAAGTTATCTATTGAGTTATAAAGTTAATTGGATAAAACCTTATCAAGATATTTATTGGATGTTTGCTATTCCTGTTTCTGTGATTTTAGTCTTGTTTCTAATATGGGCAAATATGAATAGCGGTACACAAATGAATATACCGTTTATTCCATTATTAAATCCGATGGATATTATGGGGATTACCGGAGGAATAATTGCTTATCGTTTTGTTATGCTATTAAAACAACATGAGCAATATAAAATCAATCTTCAAAATTATCACTACATAATTAATTATGGCATACCTATTCTTTTATTTTGGTGGGGTAATGGCGTGTTAATTAGAGGCGTTGCTTTTATGTCTGACATTGATTGGAACATGCAGCAGATTATCGCTTCCAAAATAATCGAAACGCTTTTAGCAATTGTTTGGACTATTACAGCATTAGCAACAATGGTGATAGCAACAAGAAAAACAAGGCGTTCTCAATGGTTTGTTGGGGGGGTGTTGTTATTATGTGTTATCGCTAAACTCTTTCTAATTGATATGTCATTAAGTAGTGGATTGCTCAGAGCATTGGCTTTTATTGGTGTTGCAATCATTATTTTATTGATTGGGTATTTTTCACCATTACCACCAAAGAAAAAAGTTGAGTTATCAAAAAAGCAGGAATAACTCAGCATTTAACGGATATTTTTCTTATAGTATATGAGTAGTGTTATTAATAAAGACGAAAACGAAAGGAATATTATGAAAGTTATTGATGCGGTTAAAAATCGTCGAGCTACTAAACAATTTGATGCAAGTTTTCAGATCTCTTCTGAAGAAAAGAAAAAGTTAATAGAAAATGCGCTAAATTATACGCCAAGTGCATTTAATCTTCAGCATTGGCGCCTTTTAGTTGTTGATAATGCAGAGCAAAGACAAGCATTAAGAAAAGTCGGTTGGGATCAATCTCAAATAACAGATTCTTCTATGCTTATTGTATTATGTGCTGATTTAGATGTGTGGGAAACACAAGTAAAATCAATTTGGCAAGATGCTAAACCTGACGTTAGAGATATTATGTGTGGTGCTGTCGATGCTTATTATAGAAACAAGCCACAAGTGCAACGTGATGAAATTATGCGCAGTGCCGGTCTTTTTGCTCAAACATTAATGCTATTAGCCCAAGAGCAAGGATATGATTCTTGCCCTATGGATGGATTTAATTTTGCAGATGTCGCTAATGTGATTAACTTACCTAGCCATTATCAAATTTGTTTAATGATTGCTATTGGTAAAGGTATCGCTGAACCTTATCCTCGGCTTGGTAAAATGACATTTGATCAAGCCGTCACATTCAATAAATTCTAAGTATAAATAAGCATCTTCTTTTAAATTGTGAAGGTGCTTAAATTAATTTGTTTATGTTCAATATAAATTAATTTATTTGAATCTACGTAGTTTAGTAAAATAAATAAAAGGTATATTATGCATAAAGGTCAATGTCTATGTGGCAAAGTAAAACTAACAACAGAACATGATATTTCAGAATTAAGTGTTTGCCACTGTAGCATGTGTTTACGTTGGAATGGTGGCCCTGGTTTTTCTATCGATTGTCAGTCTGATTTGCAAATTAAAGATGAGCAATATGTTACTCGTT
>NZ_LXEN01000014.1 GCF_001654855.1 Proteus myxofaciens ATCC 19692 | reverse complement strand
AATAAAAATGTTCAATGGTTAATATGATTGATATAAATATATTATTATGGGTTTATCTATTTAGATAAACCCATTTTTTTTAATGATACTTTTTACGTTTACTCTTATTTATTAAAAATTAAGATAAATTATAAAGTTAAATGTGGATGACTTTTTCTTATTATAATATGATACTACTTTAGTAAGTTAAATGACTTTTTATTGTTTTATAAAGGAAGATGTTTTTGATAAACACGTTAATAATAAGTCGAATTGAAGTTTTTAGTTTGGGTATCCAATATTTACTCAATCAAATAAAAAAAATCAATATAAGAAAGATAATGACTGAGGAATCCGAGGCATTTCGTTATTGCCGGCAATATTCAGTTAACCTTATTATTATCTATTCAATTCCATCTATACCAATAATTGATATTATTAAGCGTATAAAGCGATTTTCTCCAACAATAAAAATAATTATTATTTCGCCTAAAATAGACGCCATATTATCAGTACCATTGCTACAATTAGGCATTGAAGGTTTTATCGTTATCGATACACCTTGTGAAAATATGTTACAAGCAGTGCGACAAGTTTGCATTGGGCAACGATATATCAGCCCAGAATTTGCGATGGAAATTGCATTGAATAAAATACAAACAGATTTAAATCCGTTACATCATCTATCAGAAAGGGAATTACAAATAATGTCGATGATTATTAGAGGGAAAAAGACTGGGCAGATAGCACTAGAGCTTAATCTCAATGCAAAAACAGTAAATAGCTATCGATATAGAATGTTTAGTAAACTAAAAATCTCAGGTGATGTAGAATTAACTCATATAGCAGTACGTTATGGGTTAATAGAGATAGAGAGTCATTTACAAAGTGGAAGACAAATTTGATGCAAAAGCATTTTTAAGTCGGGTCACCGATAAACCCGGTGTTTATCGAATGTATGATGCGACCAATACGGTAATTTATGTAGGCAAAGCGAAAGATCTGAAAAAGAGGCTTTCAAGCTATTTTCGTGCCCAAGTCAATAGTCGAAAAACAGAAGCATTAGTGAAATGTATCGCAAATATTGATGTCACTATCACTCACACAGAAACAGAAGCACTTTTGCTTGAGCATAGCTATATTCAGCGCTACCAGCCTCGTTATAATGTTTTATTACGAGATGATAAATCTTATCCTTATATTTATTTAAGTGGTGATAAACACCCTAGATTAGCGAGTTACCGAGGTGCAAAACATGCAAAAGGGGAATATTTTGGACCTTTTCCTAACTCTTTTGCAGTTAGGGAAACCTTAGCATTAATGCAAAAAATCTTTCCTATCCGTCAATGTGAAGACAGTGTATATCGAAATCGCTCTAGGCCTTGTTTACAGTACCAAATCGGCCGTTGTTTAGCGCCTTGTGTGAAAGGCTATGTTTCTGATGAGGAGTATGCTCAGCAAGTTGATTATGTAAGACTGTTTCTATCAGGGAATGATACTCAAGTTATAGATGGCTTAGTGAAAAGAATGGAAGTAGCAAGCCAAGATTTACGTTTTGAAGAAGCGGCGCGTATTCGTGATCAAATACAAGCAGTAAGACAAGTAACTGAGAAACAATTTGTTGCCAATATTGGTGATGATCTTGATGTAATTAGCGTTGCATTTAATGGTGCTATGGCCTGTGTCTATGTACTCTTTTTCCGTCAAGGCAAGGTGTTAGGAAGCCGTAGTTATTTTCCTAAAATACCTGCCAATACTTCACTTGATGAAGTGGTACAGACTTTTATCGGGCAATTTTATTTACAAGGAAGTGCGATAAGGACGTTACCAAATGAGATTTTGCTGGATTTCAATTTGGAGGATAAAGCTATCCTGTCGCAGTCTATTTCCTCAATTGCAGGGCGCAAAATTCAAATACAAACTAAACCTCGTGGTGATAGAGCTCGGTACCTTAAATTAGCAAGAACGAATGCAGCAACCGCATTAGCATCGAAACAAGTAGAACAAACCACAATTACGCAGCGTTATAGTGCGTTAATGTCCCTTTTAGAGATGAAAGAGATAAAACGCATGGAATGTTTTGATATCAGTCACACTATGGGAGAACAAACTGTGGCTTCATGTGTTGTGTTTGACATGAATGGGCCATTAAAATCGGAATATAGACGCTATAATATTAGTGGTATTACTCCTGGTGATGATTATGCCGCGATGAATCAAGTTCTCACTCGTCGATATGGTAAATCTTTAGAGGAAGACAAAGTCCCTGATATTATTTTTATTGATGGTGGTAAAGGGCAATTAGCACAAGCAATTGATGTTTTTAATTCCCTTGATGTTGATTGGGATAAGTTGCATCCTAAATTAATAGGTGTTGCAAAAGGGAGTGATCGTAAAGCGGGACTAGAAACACTCTTTTTCGTGCCTGAAGGTGAGGGAGTGGCTCTACCTTCAGATTCTCCTGCTCTACATTTAATTCAACATATTCGAGATGAGTCACATCGTCATGCAATTACTGGACACCGTCAGCGTAGGGCAAAAGTAAAAAATACAAGTTCGTTAGAGTCGATAGAAGGTGTAGGCCCAAAACGTCGTCAAATGTTGTTGAAGTATATGGGGGGCTTACAAGCTTTGCGAGCTGCAAGTGTTGAAGAAATTGCGAAAGTTCCCACAATTTCGACTGCATTAGCAGAAAAAATTTATAATGCGTTGAAACACTAAGTGTATTGATGCACCATATTAATAACTCTCACTTTTCTAGGTCGTGCAGAACGCTATGCAACTAAATATACCAACTTGGCTAACTTTATTTCGTGTCGCTTTAATTCCATTCTTTGTTTTGGTGTTTTATTTGCCATTTAAGGATGCACCTTTGGTTTGTACCATTATTTTTATGGTGGCAGCTGCAACTGATTGGTTTGATGGGTTTTTGGCCCGTAGGTTGAAACAAACAACGCGTTTTGGTGCTTTTCTTGATCCTGTTGCAGATAAAGTTATGGTTGCAACTGCATTAGTATTAATATCTGAACACTATCATGCTTGGTGGATTACACTTCCTGCTGCTACAATGATTGCGCGTGAAATTATTATATCTTCGTTAAGAGAGTGGATGGCTGAGTTAGGAAAACGTAATAGTGTTGCTGTATCTTGGATAGGAAAAGTGAAAACAACAGCTCAAATGGGTTCGCTTGTTTTATTATTATGGCGTCCAACAGTAGAAGTTGAGTGGTGTGGTATCGCTTTATTGTACATTGCGACTGTGTTAACTTTTTGGTCGATGTTCCAATATTTGAATGCAGCGTGGTCAGATTTGCGCGAAGGTTGATCGAAATGACTGAAAATTCACCGAACAGTCAAAAAGATGCAAATATAGTGTTGACTAGATTCAGGAAATCAGTAGAATGCAACGCATCGAAAGGCACAATGGTTTACAGAAATAAATAAGTAAATCAGCAAGTTCGGTAATGCGGGAATAGCTCAGTTGGTAGAGCACAACCTTGCCAAGGTTGGGGTCGCGAGTTCGAGTCTCGTTTCCCGCTCCAATCTCTTAGAGATTGAGTAGTTGAGGCGCGTTGGCAGAGTGGTCATGCAGCGGATTGCAAATCCGTGTACCTCGGTTCGATTCCGGGACGCGCCTCCATAGATGCCCAGGTGGTGAAATCGGTAGACACAAGGGATTTAAAATCCCTCGGCTGTAAGGCTGTGCGGGTTCAAGTCCCGCCCTGGGCACCACTTTTAATAGAGAATAAATATTCTTTAATAAAGTGTGGTGCAAAATAAAGTCCATAATAATGGCATTAAGAAGTCATCAAGTCGTCCTTACCAGTATGTTATTGTAATAATAATTTACGGGCGCACCACAGAATTTAGCCCAGGTGGTGAAATCGGTAGACACAAGGGATTTAAAATCCCTCGGCTGTAAGGCTGTGCGGGTTCAAGTCCCGCCCTGGGCACCAAAACAAAGAACGGACCTAATTAGGTCCGTTTTTTCTTACGAAGTTGTGTTATATTATATGCACAAATAGTAAGAAAGAATAAAAGTACAAAAAGCAGTAACTTTGATGTAGGTAAAAAATTTATCATTGCTTTCATGTAAAATGATAAAGAGTAAAATTTAGCCCAGGTGGTGAAATCGGTAGACACAAGGGATTTAAAATCCCTCGGCTGTAAGGCTGTGCGGGTTCAAGTCCCGCCCTGGGCACCATCTAATTATTCATGTTATTAGCTAATAAATTTAGTTAGAAAAAAACCTCCAACTAGGAGGTTTTTTTGTTTTTGTAAAACTAAACTATATCACTATTACTATAAGGGAAGTGAAAACGAGTTATTAATTTACATAAATAATGAGTTATCTATTAGTGAACGGGAAATAGATATACTCAATATCATTCAATAAAAGATACAAATATTATGAAGAATAAATCTCGAACTGAAATGGTTTATCAATACAATTAACCATTAACGTACAGTATATAATCACATTGTCTTTAGTTGCCTCATGTTTTTTTAAAATGGGTTTGAATTCTTTTCTTATATTTGTAATTGCAGACTTTTGTTTTTCCTCATCTGTATTACCTTGTATACACATCAATCCTGTAAAGGTTGTTTCATTAGTATGTGATTTCATCCAGCCCCATACCTTTGCTATATCATGTCTTACTTTATCTGCTTTATCGCCATCAAGTGGATTGCCATAGGTTGAGATAACAGAGTAGGTAAGTAAAAAACTATTCGCCATCTATTTTCCTTAATTTATGTTGAATTAGTCTTAATAAAAACATGGAAAAAGTATAGATAATACTTTGAATAAAATAAACAGTTATAAAAAAAAATCAGATTTACTTTAGTGTTTAAGGGGAGATAAAAATGAGTATAAGAGAAATACAATGAGATATAATAAATTTGAATAGCTATATATAATGTAATTGCTAAATAGGAAGTTAATAATTAATTATATTAACTATTATTAAATATAAAAATTAGAAATGCGTAA
This sequence comes from Proteus myxofaciens ATCC 19692, assembly GCF_001654855.1. GTDB lineage: Bacteria > Pseudomonadota > Gammaproteobacteria > Enterobacterales > Enterobacteriaceae > Proteus > Proteus myxofaciens. The sequence continues at coordinate 69,811 of NZ_LXEN01000014.1, read as the reverse complement.
TCAATAGCAATGAGCTGTACGATATACAGCTCAAAGAATCAGTAAAGTTAAAATTTTTATTTCTTAGTATTGTTTTTCTCTAACCATTTTTGCATTTGATCAATCTCAGGACCTTGAGCATCAATAATTTCTTGCGCTAATTTACGCATTTCAGGATCTTTACCGTATTTAAGTTCGATTTTAGACATATCAATAGCGCCGTAGTGGTGTGCTATCATTCCCTGAGCAAAAGCGACATCTGCATTCTGGCTATTCATTCCTTTTTCCATGTTAGCGTGCATTTTACTCATCGACTCATTTAACTCTTTCTGCATAGGTGAGTTCATTGAGCTGCTATTGTTTGACATATGTCCATGCATGTCATTTGCCATAGCACCAAAAGAGAGCATTCCCATTAAAATAGCGGTTAAAGGTAAAATCTTTTTCATCATAATTTCCTTAAATGTTCCATGAAGTTGTTATAACATTAAAGATTCCCCTTAGGGGAAGGTCAATATCGTTTATTATTGTTTAACTTTCTTTACTCTTTATGACGCTATACTAGACTACTTATTCTTATCGCTTAGTGAATTTTATTCTCAGTTTTTTGATAAAAAATAGATAAAATAATGATAACTATTCCCATTAAATACTTTTTATATTAAAGTTGCATTTATTATGTATCTTTATGGGGGTGGTATGAATAATCACACTATGGCAAAAGCAGGGCATACCTTTCTTGCAAGTCTGGGTAAAACAAGATTAAGACCAGGAGGGATAGAAGCGTCAGATTGGTTGATTAGCCAAGCTTATTTTAACTCTTCAACATCTATGCTAGAAATTGCCTGTAATATGGCAACCACATCAATAGAAATCGCGAGTAAATATGGTTGTAAGATAATTGCAGTTGATATGGATGATCAAGCGTTAGCTAATGCAAAAAATAACGTTGAAAAAGCACAGTTAGCTCAACTAATTCAAATAACTAAAGCAAATGCATTGTCATTACCTTTTCCTGATAATACATTTGATGTGGTATTAAATGAAGCAATGTTGACGATGTATGCAGATAAGGCAAAAGAAAAATTGATCAAAGAGTATTATCGGGTATTAAAACCAGGCGGTATTCTATTAACACACGATATTATGAAAATAAATAATGATGTTAATAAAGATAAATTAGTCGATGCCGTGAGATCGAACGTTTCGCCTATGTTTAAGCAAGATTGGTATAATCTGTTTATCAATATGGGATTTTCTAGTGTTATTACAAAATCAGGAAAAATGAGTTTACTTTCACCGTTAGGACTAATAAAAGATGAAGGAATTTTTAGAACAGTCAAAATTATAAAGAATGGATTAAAAAATAAAGAAAATAGGGCTCGATTTTTATCGATGTTTCGTTTTTTTAGAGAAAATAAAAATAATTTAAATTATATAGCCTGTTGTTCAAGAAAATAATAATCAGTTAATACATTACTGTTTTAATCGCTTCATTATTTAGCAATTATACAGTAATGTGATTTTTATTTGAATTGATTTATATGATTAAATTTTATCTTATTGATATAAAGATTTATATTTTAATATGTTATATGTTCGTGGCTCATCTATCAATTAGTATTAATAAGAAGTGTATATCTCAGTAATAAAATGTAAATAATAAAAAGAATCGTAATACAGATTGAATCATTGAGTGTTAATTATATAGTAATACACTAAATTAGTCAGTCGAGCGAGGTGATGATGAAACAAATCCTTATTATTGCAGGAGGTATATTATCATTAACTATTATGCTGGCTATCTTTCTTGCAATTTTGATTGTGTCTGTTTTTAGAGAAGAAGTCGCTGATATATGGGAAGATAGCAATCAAGTAATACAAATCTCATCAGTGCAGGCAAGCAATAATACTTTTGTGTTTAATGATAGGGGGGGTGCTGTGAAAGTAAGCAACCTTTCTTTATTTAGAGCTCATAGTTGCAATACATTAGCATCAAAATTAAACAAGATTGAAAATGCATTGGCAAAAGGAAGCTTATCTTTATCGAGTTCTGCATTAGAGCAAGTTTTCATGATAAAAAATGCTTTCGATGGCTCAATATTACCAACTAAAAATATCGCTTGTGAAAAGGCTAACCAAGTTATTGATGATTTTTATTAGTTAGTCAATTGAAATAGTTAGTTTATTAAGAATAACTGCACGTATTTACGTTAATGTACTTACTCTTAATTTGGTTCGTTTTTAATCCTTTCTATAAATTTATCTGCAAATTATCTGTAACTAATTTTAAATCTAGTCAAATACATCCTCATTTTTTCTAAAATTCAAGTTATTTGAATTATTAACCTTATAAAAGAAATTGTCTTAGGGATTCAAATATAGTGGATTGCTATGCTAATATTAACTGTTAACTTGCTTTGATAAAGTTATTTTGTAGAATTTTGATTTGTTATTTATATAAAAATCGTAAGTATTTCCTATTTTTACCCACCTTACGATTAAAAGTTGACCTGCTATTGATTTATTTTTATAGCGCTATGAAATCTTTATTAAAGTTCCGTATTTTTATTTCTGCCATTTAAAAAAAGCATTGAATACTATGAATATCACTACACCGAATATGAATGAGGTTAGCCGTCGAACTGCTTGGATTAGGGTTATTATTTTATCATTTGCGGCATTTGTATTTAATACAACAGAGTTCGTTCCCGTTGCTTTATTAAGTGATATTTCTGTAAGTTTTGGAATGTTGCCAGCCCAGACTGGGTTAATGATTACAATTTATGCTTGGGTTGTTGCTTTAATGTCGTTACCGTTAATGATAATGACGAGTAAAATAGAACGGCGCAAGTTATTAATTGTTTTGTTCTTGGTATTTATCTTAAGCCACATCATATCAGGAGTTGCTTGGGATTTTAATTCATTGATAGCTGGCCGTGTTGGTGTGGCTTTTTCTCATGCTGTTTTTTGGTCTATTACAGCCTCATTAGCCATTCGATTAGCGCCCCATGGAAAAAGAGCTCAAGCATTAGGTTTATTAGCAACAGGAACGGCATTAGCCACGGTTCTTGGATTGCCTATAGGTCGAGTTGTTGGACAATGGCTAGGTTGGCGTGCAACATTTATGGGAATAGGTGTATTAGCCTTTATTACCATGATTGCATTGGTTCGTTATTTGCCTTTATTACCTAGTGAACATTCGGGATCATTAAAAAGTGTTCCTATGTTATTAAAACGTTGGCCACTTGTTGGGATCTTCTGTTTAACCGTTATTGCGGTTACTGCCCATTTTACGGCATATAGCTACATTGAACCCTTTGTTGTTGAAATTGCGCACTTAGATGAGAATTTCGCAACACTTGTCTTATTGATTTTTGGCGGGGCTGGGATTATTGGTAGTGTATTATTTAGTCGTTATAGTACTAAATTACCGACATCATTCTTATTTTTTGCTTTAGTCATATTAACATTGTGCTTAAGCCTTTTAATGCTAAGTACTCAAACCTTTCATACTTTTATTACCCTTATTATTTTTTGGGGTATTGGTTTTATGTGTATTGGGTTAGGTCTACAAGTCAAAGTTATTGACTTAGCACCTGATGCTACAGATATTGCCATGTCAATATACTCTGGTATCTTTAATATAGGTATTGGCGCAGGCGCATTATTGGGAAACCAAGTAATTATACATTTAGGTATGACAAATATTGGTTATGCAGGAACAGTTTTAAGTATTGTTGCGGTGATTTTGTGTGGCGCTCTCTTTAGTTACTATCGAGTGACAATGGGCGGAAAACCTCGTAAAAAGAACCAAATTCGCACATATTAAAAGTTAAAATTTATGATATAAGGTATCTATTCATTGTGATAGATGCCTTTTTATTGGCTAATATTAAATATCGCTCAAATTACTTGTGATAGAACTTACATAATTGAATATCGTTAAGAAGAAGGTCAGTAAATGAATGGGTTAACTTACCTAATGTTGGCTATTGTATCAGAAGTGGTTGCAACGACGATGCTAAAGGCATCTGATGGTTTTAGTCGTTTATATCCATCTATCGTTGTTGTTATTGGTTATTGTTTTTCTTTTTGGGCACTTTCGCAAGTTGTTAAAGTCATGCCTCTAGGTATTGCTTATGCTATTTGGAGTGGTTTAGGTATTGTTTTAGTTTCTATCGCTGCTGTTTTTTTATATCAACAAAAACTGGATATGCCTGCAATTATTGGCCTAATATTAATTATCGCGGGTGTTTTAGTCATCAATCTACTCTCTAAAAGTGCGCCACATTAATAGGAAAGATAGAAATAAAATAAGGGATATCTAATGCAAAAGAAGTTGAAAACAATAGGTTATCTATTGATATTAGCAAATTTTATTTTTGTGGCAGGGTGTAGTAATCAGACTGATCAAAAGCAAATCTCAGTTATGCAATCAAATAAAAGTAAAAACATCCCTACAACAAATCTTAATATTCCATTGCAAGAGCCCGCAAAGGCAACCTGCGTATTTTCAGGTGGTGTACCTTCGTTAACTTATGAATTACAAGGTGGACAAACGCCAGTATGCCAATTCGCTAACGGTAAACGTTGCAATGAACAAGCATTAATTGATGGTAACTGTATTTCTGATTAGTTTCGAAATAAAATGGCGCCTAAAATAATTTATTAACGCGCCATTTTAGTATACTTATTTAATATTAGAGCAAGGCTTATTTACGTTTGCCTGATGTTACTTGGCTAATTAACACTAATAACCCAACTATAAAATAAGCTGAAAAAATAATGAGCATCCATTGTGGCATTTCTAAAGAGAGAAATTTCCATTGGCTAATAGAGCAATCACCTGTTGCTTGAAATACAGATGGGAACCATTCATGTAATGGGAACCAAGAAGGAAGTGTGACAAAGAAATCACATGTTGCAAAAGGGGACGGATTAATAATTAGCTGAGTATGCTCCCAAGATAATTCAATGCCACGGTAGGCAGAATAAAGCCATAAAAAACCACCAACTATACGCATTAGTGCCATTTTAGGCGCAGTTGCTCCAATAAGAGCTGCAACTAGTATACCTAAAACGGCAATGCGCTGATAAATGCACATAACGCAAGGCATTAATTCCATTCCATATTGAAAATACAACGCTGTTGCTTCAAGTCCTATTGCGGTTAAAGCGAGTAATATCCATGAAGAGCGGTTTTGTGACCAGTGACGAAGAGAAGTCAGCATAATAATATCCATTTAATAATTAAGATAATCGCATATTTTGCCTAAAATGCGGGTTTAAAAAAAGTCAGTGAATCTTATTTCACAAAAATTTACATTATTATTAAGCTAAATAAAAAAATAGGGCTCTTATAATATCTTAGCCCTATTTTATTCGATTTAACCTCTACCTATTTACGAGAGATTAAGGGGCTGCAATAAATCCTATTTCATAGAACCAGTGTGTAGCAGGTACAAGCCAAAACTCAACAGCAAGTAAGCCTAATATTGTCATAACAATAGTATAAGGTAGGGCCATAATCACCATTCTTCCATAAGATAATCGAATAAGCGGTGATAGTGCTGATGTGAGTAAAAATAAGAAAGCAGCTTGACCATTAGGTGTTGCAACAGAAGGTAAATTAGTCCCGGTATTAATAGCCACGCCTATGTGTTCATATTGTGCTTGGCTAATTAAACCGTTTTGTAAGGCATTTAGTGCTTCACTAATATAGACAGTACCTACAAAGACGTTATCAGAAATCGCAGAAAGTAATCCATTAAATAAATAGAATAACGATAGCTGAGATGAATCAGAAGATTGTAGTACAAATTGAATTATTGGACTAAATAATTGTTGATCAATTATTACCGCAACAACAGAGAAAAATACGGTCAGCAATGCAGTAAAAGGAAGGGCTTCTTCAAATGCTTTTCCTAATGCATGCTCATCTGTCACTCCGCAAAAGGTAGTCGCTAAAATAATTACAGATAAACCAATAATACCCACTTCTGCTAAATGTAATGCTAGTGCCACAATTAACCAAATACCGATAATGGCTTGAATGATTAATTGCGCCTTTTCTTGAGCGGTGCGGTTTTCACTATTCTTTTTATCATAATCAGTAAGCACTTTACGAACTAATTCAGGTAATTCAGCACCATAGCCAAACAGTTTAAAGCGTTCAACTAGATAACAAACGGCTAAACCTGCAAAAAGGACGGGTATAGTAACGGGTGACATTCTGATAAAGAATGTGACAAAATCCCAGTCTAAATGCTTGGCAATGATGAGGTTTTGAGGTTCGCCTACCATTGTCATAACACCACCCAATGCTGTACCAACACCTGCATGCATCATTAGGCTTCGCAAAAAAGCACGAAATTGTTCTAACGTTTGTTTTTTCTCAGTGGTATCGATGTAGCCATCATTATTCAGTGCTGCATTGGTTTGGTTTGATGCAAAATTATGATAAATAGAATAGAAACCCAAAGATACACTAATAATGACAGCAATTACTGTTAAAGCATCTAAAAAAGCGGATAAGAAAGCACTCGCAAAACAAAAAGCTATAGCTAATAATCGCTTAGAACGAATAGATAGTAATAATTTGGTAAAAGCAAAAAGTAATAATTGCTTCATAAAGTAAATGCCAGCAACCATAAAGACTAATAAAAGAATAACTTCTAGGTTGTTGGCGATTTCATGGCCAATTTGCTGTGGTGTTGTCATGCCAATAATGACAGCTTCTATAGCGAGTAACCCGCCTGGTTGAAGTGGGTAGCATTTTAATGCCATCGCTAATGTGAAGATAAATTCGACAACTAATAACCAACCTGCAACGAAAGGATCAATAAAGAAGAAAACGAGCGGGTTAATAATCAGAAAAGTGATAACAGCAAGCTTATACCAATCGGGTGAATTTCCCATAAAGTTCTTTAGTAATGCTTGTCTTATACTCATATCCATTATGTTTTTTATCCTCCAAAAAGATATTTAACTGACATCAAATAGACGTAAACTTAACGTAACCTTGTCATAATACGCGCTAAATAGACGAATATTAAGCATGTATGATCATAATAAACCTAGGCAATCAGGATATTCGCTGTAACACTTGTCATTATTTAATGATGGTTGAGCTATATCAACATTCTGCATTCTGATATTATCCATCTCATTATTAGCAGAAAAAACGCTTCGGAAGAAATAAAAATATGGTAATTAAGGCTCAAAGCCCCGCAGGTTTTGCGGAAGAATATATAGTTGAAAGCATCTGGAATAATCGTTTTCCTCCAGGCTCTATTCTCCCTGCTGAGCGTGAGCTTTCAGAATTAATTGGTGTTACAAGAACAACACTACGTGAAGTTTTACAAAGACTTGCTCGTGATGGCTGGCTGACTATTCAACATGGAAAACCGACAAAAGTGAATAACTTTTGGGAAACTTCGAGTCTTAATATTCTTGAAACGGTTGCTCGTCTTGATCATGATAGCGTACCGCAGCTGATTGATAATTTATTAGCTGTGAGAACTAATATTTCTGCAATTTTTATTCGTACAGCAATTAAAAATCATTCTGATAAATGCCTTGAAGTATTAACTCATGATCTCACAATAGAAAATAGTGCAGATGAACTGAGCGAGCTTGATTACAATATTTTCCGTGGTTTAGCTTTTGCTTCTGGTAACCCCATTTATGGTTTAATTTTAAACGGACTTAAGGGGCTTTATACTCGTGTTGGACGTTACTATTTTTCAAATATTCAAGCTAAAGAACTCGCATTGTCATTTTATAAAAAATTAGCACAATTATGTGAAGAGCAGAATGTTGAGAGTGTGATGGAATGTGTGCGTCAATACGGTAAACAAAGTGGTATTATTTGGCAAAGTTTACAGTCTCCATTACCGAGTGATTTAGCTGAAATAAAACGCTAAATCACTATCGACAAAAATATCGTTAAATATCAGCATCTGAAATTAATGGTAGGGTGCTGATTTTATTGTGCTAGATATGGCTATGGCATTTCTCCTTTTTCTTAATATCACGATTTATCCTTCTCTTCTTATTTAAGAAATCCTTTAAATTTATTATTTTCGGCAAAAAATTAGCTAAATTCTTAATGATCTAAAATAAAAAAGTAAAAATTATTTACTTACTGGTTTTTTATAAAATAAAAAAGAAGGGGGATAAATGTATTTTAGTTATCTTGACGGTTTAATTTGGTAAGCCATTTATTGTTATATATTAATTTTATTTTTGTAAATTTTTGATTTTAAATGCTTTATTTATTTCATAAGATGAAACAACACTCACTAATTCCAGTCAATTGTGACTTAACTCTAAAAATTGTTTTTTTATTAGTCTAGGTGATTATTCTATATTGGCTTTTTATGTGCAGAATATTACTCTTGTGTTACATCAATGTGAAATATTTGGAGTGTTGCCATGAAAGTGATTATCTTAGGTGGCGGTGTTATTGGCGTAACAAGTGCATGGTACTTAGTGCAACAAGGTCATGAAGTCATTGTTGTCGATAGACAAAATAGTGTTGCTGAAGAAACCAGTGCGGGTAATGCAGGACAAATATCCCCTGGTTATGCCACACCTTGGGGCGCACCAGGTATTCCGTTAAAAGCGATTAAATGGATATTCCAAAAACATGCTCCTTTAGCTGTTAGGCCTGATGGTTCACTTTTTCAATTACGGTGGATGTGGCAAATGCTCCGTAATTGTGATGCCTCTCATTATGCGATGAATAAAAGTCGTATGGTACGTATTGCTGAGTATAGCCGTGATTGTATTCGTCAATTACGTCAAGATACCGGCATTGAATATGAAGGGCGACAAGGTGGTACTCTACAACTATTTCGTGATCAAAAACAATTTGATAATGCTGCTAATGATATTGCGGTGTTAAAGCAAGAAGGTGTGGCTTACCAGCTTTTAAACGCTGATGAGCTAAAATTAGTAGAGCCCGCACTTGCTCATGTCAGCCATAAATTGACAGGAGGGTTACGCCTTCCTAATGATGAAACAGGTGATTGCCAAATTTTCACTAAAAAACTAGCAAAAATGGCAGAAGAAGCCGGAGTCACTTTCTTATTTAATAAAGATATTAAACATTTACTCTTTGATGGTGATAAAGTCGCAGGTGTGCAATGCCATGATGGTTTACTGACTGGCGATCATTATGTTGTTGCTATGGGATCTTATTCCACGGAGTTTCTAAAAGAGAGAGTCACCATTCCGGTTTATCCGTTAAAAGGGTACTCTCTTACAATGCCTATCATCGATGAATCAAAAGCACCTACATCCACAATTTTAGATGAAACATATAAAATTGCGGTAACACGCTTTGATCAACGTATTCGTGTTGGCGGTATGGCGGAAGTTGTTGGTTTCAATCTTGATGTTTTAACATCTCGTTGTGAAACATTGAAAATGGTGGTGCAAGATCTCTATCAAGGTGGTGGTGATATTGCAAAAGCTGAATTTTGGACAGGCTTGCGTCCAATGACTCCTGATGGTACTCCTATCGTAGGACCAACGGCTTATCGTAATTTATCACTTAATACAGGGCATGGTACGTTAGGCTGGACAATGGCATGTGGTTCAGGTCAATTACTAGCGGATTTAATTTCTGGTAATAAACCTGCAATAGCCGCTGATGATTTATCTGTATTCCGTTACATAGACGGGTTTAATACTAAATTGCTGCTCCCAGGACAGAAACTTGATGCAGTTTATTAATTGAGGAGTTTTTATGTCTAGACCAGCAAAAGTTACTCTGAATTTAGAGGCACTAGCCCATAACCTTGCTGTAATTAAACATAAAGCGAAAAATAGCAAAATATGGTCTGTTGTTAAAGCGGATGCATATGGACATGGGTTATCTCGTCTTTGGCCTACATTAAGTAAAACAGATGGTTTTGCTTTAATTGAGCTAGATAATGCCATTATGTTAAGAGAAGAAGGGTGGCTTGGGCCTATTCTTCTTCTTGAAGGTTTCTTTAAACCTGAAGATGTTTATTTGCTGGAACGTTATTCAATAACAACGGTAGTACACTCTGATTGGCAATTAGAGGCAATAGATAAAGCACAATTAGAACGGCCTATTAATATTTATTTAAAACTTAATAGTGGAATGAATAGATTAGGATATCGACCTGAGCAATATCATCAAATTATTCAGCGTGTAAAGAATATCCAAAATATTGGCTCAATTACTCAAATGACCCATTTTGCGAATTCAGATACTGGTGTGAATATGGATAAGCAAAAGCACGTTATTGAGCAAACAATGATTGATGAGTTACCTCGTTGCCTTGCCAATTCAGCAGCAACGCTGTTTTATCCTGAAACTCATTATGATTGGGTGCGTCCTGGCATTATTCTTTATGGTGCATCACCATCAGGTATTTGGCAGGATATCGCAAGCTTTAATTTAAAACCCGTCATGACATTTTCCAGCGAAATATTATCAATTCAACATGTCAAAAAAGGTGAGCAAATCGGCTATGGTAGTCGTTATACTGCTTCACGTGATATGCGTGTAGGTGTTGTCGCATGTGGTTATGCTGATGGTTATCCTCGACATGCGCCTGATGGCACTCCTATTCTTGTTAATGGACATAAAACACAGCTTGTTGGACGTATATCTATGGATATGCTGACCATCGATGTTACTGATTTTGCTGATGTGACTTATGGCAGTTCTGTAGAACTATGGGGTGAACACCTTCCTGTTGATGATGTCGCTAGCGCATGTGGCACAATAGGCTATGAATTGCTATGTGCGATTGCACCTCGTGTAAAAGTGGAGATTGCTAAAAATGGCTCTTATTTAAGTGATTTCAATAGAAATAACCCAGTAGACAATAGCCAAAATCAAAACAAAATTAATACCACTTTTTCTGATCTAAATGAAGGTTGTTGATAGCCACTAAATTACAATAACAATATGTTTGATTTGGTGATTATCTTATGAATAACGGTATCTCATTACGTATAAAAGGGAAAGTACAAGGGGTAGGATTTCGACCTTTTGTTTGGCAATTAGCACATCGCTTTCATTTATTAGGGCAGGTAAGTAATGATAGTTTAGGTGTATTAATCCACTTATTACCATCAGAGCATGAAAGGCAATTTATTAATGCCCTAAAAGACGAATGTCCACCACTGGCGAGAATAGATACAATTGAACAATCATATTATCAATGGGAACAGTTACCCATTGATTTTATAATTGTGAAAAGCGGTGGTGGCGATATGGATACACAGATTGTTCCTGATGCGACAACGTGCCAAGCTTGTATTGATGAGTTATTTGACCCCACTAATCGCCGTTATCATTATCCTTTTATTAATTGTACTCATTGTGGTCCACGTTTTACTATCATCAAAAAAATGCCTTATGACAGGCCATTTACCTCAATGTCTTCATTTCCATTTTGCCCACAATGCCAACATGAATATGAAGATCCCGCTAATAGACGCTTTCATGCTCAGCCTAATGCGTGTCCTGAATGTGGCCCTCATATTTGGCTCACGAATAATCAAGGTGAACGATTAGCAACGAAAGACCAAGCGTTGACACAAGCCTGTGAAGCATTACTAGCTGGTGAAGTTATTGCAGTAAAAGGCGTTGGTGGATTTCATTTAGTCTGCGATGCGAGTAACAAGGATACTGTTGCGTTATTGAGAAAGCGTAAACACCGCCCTACAAAGCCGTTTGCAATCATGATAAATAGCGACGAGCAAATTAGCGAAAATAAACAAGATCCTGATTTTAGAACAACAGCCTTAAATGTGCTTCATAGTAGCGCTGCACCTATTGTTCTTATTCCTAAGAAATTTGCGCCTCATGTTAGTGAACTCATTGCACCTAGCTTAACTGAATTAGGTATTATGTTACCTTCTAATCCATTACAGCATTTGCTATCAAGAGGAACACAAATTCCTTTAGTAATGACATCAGGTAATGCCTCAGGACATACACCCGCTTTGACGAATGAAGAAGCATTGTCTCAATTAGGCAATTTAGCTTCTTTATTTTTGATGCATGATCGCGACATAATCCAGCGAGCCGATGATTCACTAGTACGCATTGAAGGTAAACATAGTGTGATGATCCGTCGTTCAAGAGGTTATGTGCCTGATGCGATTTCTCTCTCAAAAGACTTTAAAACCAAACCTACTATTTTGGCTTTAGGAGGTGATCTTAAAAATGTTTTTTGTTTATTAAAACAACATGAAGTGGTTATGGGCCCCCATTTAGGTGATTTAGATGACATTAGTGTACAAGCGCAATTATTAAAATCACTTACTCTTTTTAGGCAAATTTATCGTTTTAGACCTGATGCTATCGCTATTGATGCGCATCCTAGCTATATCAGCCATCAATTAGGTAAAACACTTGCTAAAGAACAAAATATTCCAATTATTACTACTTATCACCATCACGCTCATATTGTGGCTTGTTTGGCTGAGCACGGGCATACACATGAACAAGGCCCTGTGATTGGCATTGTGCTTGATGGTTTAGGGTATGGACAAGATGGAGAATTATGGGGTGGTGAATGTTTATTAGCTGATTATAAAAAATCAATACGAATAGGTGGATTACCCGCAGTCGCTATGCCTGGTGGAAATTTAGCATCACGTCAACCTTGGCGTAATTGGCTGGCACAATTAGATGCAGCCACTATGGACTGGCGAGATAGTGGGATCACGAAAATAGTTTCAGAACATGACGTTCAAATAGTCAATAAAGCTATTGAACGAGGATTAAACTCACCGAAGGCGTCATCTTGTGGGCGATTATTTGATGCTGTAAGTGCGTCTTTAGGGTTAGCGCCAAAAGAAGTCAGTTGGGAAGGTGAAGCGGCATGTTACTTACAGACAGCGGCGTTACAGTGTCACGTAAAGAAATATGATGAATTAATCAAGCAGTATGGGCATATAATGCCGGTGAATAATAATCATCTTGATTTGGTTTTTTTCTGGTCACAGTGGCATAAATTAATATTGAGCCCTACTGAAAAAGCGTGGTTATTTCATTACTTATTAGCACAAGGTTTAAGCCGTATCGCGTTGCAAACTGCCGAAAAATATCAAGTTAATACAATTGTTTTAACGGGGGGAGTCTTTAATAATACACTATTGAAACAATTAGTGATAAAAAACTTAGCTAATAAACGCGTATTAACGCCTATAATTTTACCAATAGGTGATGGGGGCATTGCATTAGGACAAGCCCTTATTGCCAAGTATTCGTTATAAAATTTAAAATAATAATAGGTAGATTGTATCTTATTTGTGTAATTTATGACTAGAATAAGATTTAGACCACTAATTTATTAATCACAATATGGAAAATCATCGTGAGTAACAAGATTATTATTTCTTTAGCCGTTATCGCCGGCTTAAGCACACCTGCCGCCTTTGCTGGAGAATGGTCAGTAGGTGGCTCAGTGTTAGCACAAGTAACACCTTATAAAGGCGCTAAATCTAAAGACTATTTATTACCAGTTCCTTTGGTTAATTATGAATCAGAGAATTTTTATTTCGCAACGTTAGCTGCGGGATATTACTTATGGAAAACCCCGAAAGATCAACTTTCAGTTGATTTACATTATTACCCACAAGCGTATAGACCTAAAGATAATGATGATGAGCAAATGAAAAAGCTCAATCGTCGTCGTGATACGTTAATGGGGGGATTCACTTATAAACACCAAGAATCTTGGGGTAATCTGCGCGGGATTGTGTCTGGTGATTTATTAGGTAAAAGTAACGGTATCATTGTTGATGCTGCTTATTTGTATCCTTTCCAATTAGGTGACTGGTCTTTCCAACCTGGTGTGGGTGTTGTTTGGGAAAACAAAAAACAAAATCGCTATGCTTATGGTATCAGCCATGCAGAATCACAACGTAGTGGTTTAGCTGAATATACGCCAAATGATAGCTGGAGACCTTATATTGAGGTTTCAACCAACTATAAGATGACTGATAACTGGAAATTCTTTGCGAAAGGGCGTGTTGATCGCTTATCTAGCGAAGCTAAAGACAGTCCAATGGTCAATAAGTCAGTAACTGCAATTGTATGGACTGGTGTCACTTATTCATTTTAATGAATAACCATTAAAAGGAAAAGAAGCGGTGGATTTAATTCAGCGCTTCTTTTTTATTTTTATGCGATGAACCTCGAATAAATGGTAGAGGCTGGCTATAGGATAACGTGCTATGAGTTTTTCTATTAATCTAAATTATTCAGAGAGTTTAATACCAAGAGCGCAGTAGCCTTTTCTAATATCTCGTTTTCCGTTTCAACACGTTGAAGTTTTTTCTTTAATCACGTATTTCAATTTGATTGAACGTGATAGGGGAGGCTTTTGGCGTTTTTCCTGCCTGCTCGTCCTAGAGCTGCTTTACTTAGCCAGTCATAGTAAAAATCAATATTTATGGCCTTAGCTGCATTTCCAACCTTTTAGTTCTGATCCACAATCATCTGGGCAAATACTCGTTTAAACTCTGGACTGAAAATTCGTTTTTCATTAAGTCATCTTTATTGTTTGAGGTAAGCATGTCACCGCTATTCAGGTGGCCAAATTTATTAAATTATTACATTGTGAGCATATGCAAAAAAATAACATACTAATTAATATGAAATCTCTAATTAAACAATATTATTAAGATTAACTAACACGCGTTTAATTTAATTTAAATAGAAACATTAATATTAAGTGATACTCTCAATTATGTTAATTAAAACTAATATTGCTATGAGAGGTAATTAGACATGAAAATATTACTGTTATTTTTTTTCCTTTTATTAAGTGCATGTAATTTAAATTATAATGGAGATATAAAATACAAAACAAATTCAACTAATCCAGAGATCGGTAATTATAGCGATTAATGGAAATATCATTTTTTAATAAAGATTTCATGGTTATTTTTAACAAAACAAAGAGAGTTTATATATGACAACAATTAATGATGTTAATGATTTATTACGTAAAAATAAAGTAACTTGTAACTGGGATGTTCTTCTAGCTTATGATCGTAATAAAATTAATAAATTATGTTACGAGCAGTATGTCGATAAAGTCGCGGAAAACAAACATTTTCCGATATTTAATTATAATAATGAAAAATATGGAATTTTATTTAAAGATATCGTTTTAGGTCCACCATTAATTTCTTTTGAAAATTCTAATGTTACAGACTCCAGTGTTATTGTCAGATTGAAGTTTATTTCTGGCGCCTTAATTTATACTGATAGTGCTAATCAGGTTATACAATGGGATAATATCACTACCGGGCATGATTATGGTTTAAAAGTCAAAGTTGAGCTGAAACAAGGTATCGGTAATGTCAGTCAGGATGGCGATATTACTATTCATTTTGATCAAGGTACACTGCTGGATGTGGAAGGTCTGGGTGAACTGCCTGATGAAGTTTTATCAGTATTTAGAAATTACCTGAAAAATACGCAGGTTGATTACAGTATGGGTGAATTGACTCATGATAATATGAGTAATGATTTATATCCTCAGAAATTTATTGTTCGTACCCAGCCTCATCCTGATTCGAATAATAAAAACAGCAATCATAATGAGGATGGTGCAATTTTAGTTTTTATTTCAACTAGAGAAGATGGGGTCGGAAATTTACCATCATATAATCAACCATGGATTATTCCGGATAATAAATCGTCCACAATGGTGATACACGACAAATTATTATTTGGACCATTTCTGGCTGATATTTTTAAAGAACGAATAACCCATTTTCAAAGTAAAACTGAATATGTATCAGGGGATAAGTCAGGGCTCTGTTTTACTGATGGTTATATTGAGACCACAAATGTAATAAAAGGTTATGTTAAAAGCTTATTTTCTACAGTACGCTCACGCAGCGCTAGTAGTTACTACTCATCACGAAAAGCGCGTCTTTCAATGTCTGATTTTCTTATTCAGGCAGACGATGATGGAAGCAGTATTTCTGGTAAGTTTACTAATCCTGTATTTTATGACTTATTTGCTTATGACTTGAATGCCCCTTTATATTATTCTTCAGGAGTTGAAAATATAAAGTTTAATCGAAAAGGATATTTTAAAGCCAAACTATCATTGGATAAAGATGATAATGTTGTTTTCAATGGCGGTGTGGATTTTCAAATTACAGATACTTCCAGTAATGTGAGTATTGGAACATCAGCAAGCAGACAATTTGCTAAAGAAGCCACAGATAATCTAAACCAGTCCGATCTTTTTGAAATCCCTAGCATCAAAACCTTTTATCTGAAAAATATTCTGTTCCCGGGTAAAAATATTTTACATTATGATGATGTTGCTATTCCGTCAGACCTAGTGCTTTACGGAAATATGGTTGAATCACTAACCTCACTCACCATTGAGCCTCAGGAAACATCTATAAGTTGTGGACAGACAATAAACTTTAAAACTTACTCTCAAGATGGCTCAGAATTATCCTCTTCCGTTACTTGGTCTGTTTCTGGAGTAGGTAAAATTAATCAGAACGGTGTCTATACAGCCCCAGATATTGGTTCAATCACGCAGAATAAAAATGTGGTTATTACTGCAAAACATTCGGATGGGCGAAAAGGAATTGCGCTGATCACGTTATTAGTCTCCCCATTATCACTGACAACCTCTTTTATTTCCTTTACCGAAAATAAATCACTTGAGCCGTTTACGTTTAAAGCTGTTTTACCATCGTCAAATAGCAGCGAACAAGTTAAATGGAGTCTGGAACCTGAAAATAATACGGTAGTATCCCCTACTGAAGGGTTCGATATTGGTAGCATTGATAATTATGGTATTTATACACCACCCAAAGGTAACTATCCTGAAGGTTATTATATCTTATCCATTTTGGCTACAGTTTCTGGGCATACTGAACGAGCGCTAGTTTGTCTAAAAAACGAAGATAGTACTGCAACAGAGATTAAACCCGCATTTTATGATGGGGTAACCTCTGTCTCTGATAAAAAGTTACTGAGTACCAGTGTGCGTCGCATTGATGCGGATAAGTGGACATTAATTCCGCCAGTTGGCTCATTATCAGAAGTACGAAGCTACTCTGATCCTAAAAATACCAAAAATACAATATGGGAAACGGATTATACCGCTCCTAGTGTAATTACGCACCCTCAACTTGTTGTGATTAAAGCCGGTAGTAAAGATGAGCGTGATGATGATTTTGCAGGTATCTCTATTATTAATTTATTACCTGATCAATCAGTCTGGTCTCAAGTTAACAGTTTGGCATTTTTCCAAATCATGTCATATCAGGGTACACAAGAAGATACCATTTATGGAAATGGACTGAACCAGAGTACGATGGTTATCAAAATAACTGCTTTGGATGAAAATGAAAATGAAATAAAAATTCCTACTGAAGATATTTATCCATATATAACATTAATTGATTTCAATACAGGTGAAGATATTTCACTCGATGAAAACTGGTCTTATACCATTAAGAAAAATGAATATAACCGGCATAAAACAGAAGGTAATGATGATAATGTCTTATTATACGTTACCTGTAAATCTGGAGGATATAATAAAAAAGTCGCTGCAAAAATCAGATTAACGAAACCAGGCGCGGAGATTAAAGAATACTCCACTGGATTACACAGCACTGCAGGGCTGGATAGTAGTGTCAATATTACTTCATTGGCACCAATTGATTACCGAAAAGAGGAAAATTACACCTTAGAGAGGATATCACCAGTAAAAATAGTTGATAATTTATTGTGGGCTAGTTCGGCTAGCAGTAATAGTCATACAGGGCAATTACACCGTTATTCTATCAAGTTTTCCCCTAAAGCTAATCTTGGTACTGTATTTAAAGAAATACAGTTACGCTATTCACCTATTCTAAATGGTTCTGTTAATAGAAAAACTCAAAACTGGGCGACTGAGTATGAAGAAGATTCATTTTCTCTTTTAGGCAACGAAGGATTACCTTGCTGCGGAGTAAATCATTACTCGGGTGATCAGGGAACTACAGCAAAAGTGATGGTAATGATAAGTTCCGGAGAAAAGGACTATGGAGAGAATGCGTGTTTTAACGGTAATGTTTATTTTCAGAATGTAAATGGAAAAGAAAAATACAGATTACATTCTGGCATACGAAGCTACTCATCATTTACTGAGAATAATGGCAGCCTGAATTTTACAGGGTATGAGTTCAGTATTCCGGATAAAAAGGCTGAAGAATTAGGCTGGGTTAACTCACTTAACGAGGTACGAGCTACCGTGACAGATGAATATGGCAATACATCCAATCTAACATTCCGCTGGGACGATAATAATAATTATGCTTATCCAGCAATTTATTAATCAGATCTATTATCTGAATAATTAACTGGAATTGTAATCCCAGATGTATCGGGTGATAAGCGACGATTCAACCTGTCGCTTATCACCTTCATGTAAATATAAAATTTACAAAATAAGGAATTATTATGTCAGAAAATTTCACATCATCAGCCTCTAATTTTATCAATACCTCCTCCGGAAATGTTGATCCTCGTACCGGGATGTATAATTACTCTTTTTCTGTGGCAACCTTGGCAGGAAATGCTGGGTTGGGTCCAAATTTGAATGTTGCGGTCAGTTATTCACCACTGACAACTACAAATACGGGATTTGGTACCGGTTTCTCATTGCCGGTCACTCGTTATGATAAAAGTACTCAAACATTACAGCTGTCAACCGGTGAAAGTTATAAAGTTAATGAGGTTGATAATAAATTAAATGTGCTTTATTCAAAAAATATTCATTTTCGTACTGAAGTGAAGAATGATGGTTATTATATTTATTACAACGATGGCACCGTTGAGCGACTCACAGCCCCAGGGAAAGGCGGGGATATCAAAGTGGCTGAGATAATCATGTCTCCTAGTAAACGGGTTATGACCCTTAAATGGGAGAATTTTGGTAATGGTAAGCGATTACTCGCTGTAAGCGATGAATATGCGAAGAATGATATCCCCAATTTACTGAAGGTAAATTATACTGCGGCAGGTGTTACTTTTGACGTTTGGCCAGATTCTAAGGAACACTATGCTATCAAATTGAAAATGCTGAATAATTTCGTGATATCCGTTACCAACAGTAGCATAACGCCAGCGTTGGTCTGGGCATTAGAATACAATAATAAGAAGCTGATTTCAGTGGTTAGTCCAGAAGGCATGAAAGAACGGGTGACGTATAATCAGAACGGTCATAAGTTTCCACTCGGTAGTCCGAATCCGCCTTTGCCATATGTTACCCGTTACTGGCAAACAGGAAAAGACGGGGCGTTAATTAGTGACCGGCGTTACGTATTTTCGGATAAAAATTTCCTGGGATTTGGTGGAAATGGTGGCAGCACATGGAACAATGATACTGATTTTCTTTATGGTATGGCGAGTGATTACCAGTATAGCAGCACCGAAACGATTGTGGATGAAAATGAATCATCACTGAAGCGGATTCAGAGGACATACAGCAATTACCACCTTCAGACTAGGGAAGAAAGCACCTTGCCGGGTAGTGGTTGTACATCGGTGAGTGAAACAAAATACTACTCGGTCAGAGGCCTGCCTTTTGAAAAACAGCCAGTGCAGTTTCAGTTTCCGAAGAAAGTAACTGCTACCTTTACCGATAATTCGCTGGCATTAAACGAACGTACTAGGACAGAAATTACGTTAACGGAATTTGATGATTTTGGTAATCTGATTAAAGAACAGACTCCCGATGGTGTAATTACAGAATATACCTATTATCCGGCAAATGGAGAAGAGGGGAATTGCCCGTCGGATCCTAATGGTTTTGTCCGATTTTTAAAAAAGAAAACCATCAAACCGCGGGTCAGTGAGTACAATGATACGCCGCCAGAGGTAACAACATACCAATATGGAAATTTGGGAGACTCCGATTGTGTCGTATTAACCGAAAGTAAAACATATTCCGGCACACAACTGTTATCCACTGACATTATAAACTATGAAAGCGAAATAAATAGTCTTGAGTTTGGCCGCATTGTGGAGACGATAAATATACTACACAATGAACATGGGAATTTTGAATCAAAAAAAATCATTAAAACTACGGCCAGTGATGGTGTGATGACTCAAATTGAGACCACCATCGGTCATGATAAATTAACGATTACGTCTAAGAGAACAGAATCCATTTATTCCTCATTGTTACTGAGTGAAACTGACATACAGGGAATAACGATAAAATACACTTATGATAAGTTAGGTCGTCTTATTACTAAAACAAATGCATTAGATACAAACTATGAATGTACTACGTACTGGCATCATGAAATCAAAGAAAATGGTTTCGCTATAATACAAACAGATCCTTCAGGCCAATGCGTTAAACAATTATTTGATAGTGCAGGTCGTGAAACTTATTCATTTACAAAAGACTCCGATGGTGAGTTTTATCTTACTAATACAATTAAGTATAATTTATTAGGGGATGTATCAAATGAAGAAAAATATGACTGGTTATCCCATTCGAATAAGGCCGAAATGTTCAGTTTAAAGTCTATATCAGCCTATGATGATTGGGGAAATAATTATAAAAGTGAATTTAGCGATCTGACTAATTATTACAAAAAGCTAGACCCCGTATCTATGACAATCACTGAATATACGCAAGGAAAAAAAAGATCTTCATTTGGTAGGAAAATAACTACTTTGGATAAAATTTCTCAATTACCTATAACTGATACGTTTGTAGATAAAGAAGGAAAAACACAAGGAAAACGTCATTATATCTGGGATGGTTTGGGGTTGTTACGTAAAGAGACCGATGAGAGGGGCAACTCCATTAAAAAAACTTATGATGTTTGGGGCCGAGTTTTGAGCGAAACATTTGCGGACGGCTCCATTTTGAATCGTAAGTATGCTCCTCACTTAACAGGGGATTATGTAACAGAAATGAACCTTACTGGCCCTGATAAATTAACAGAAACCTATCTACTGGGAAGACAAGAATTTGATAGTTTGGGTCGATTAATTTCCAGTACTAGCGGAGGAAGAACCACAACTTACACATATGAAGGTGCAGCACCAGTACCGGCAGTCGTTACTCAGCCTTCAGGAAAAACACTACACTATACTTATATTGCAGAATTAAATTATGTTGTCAGTGAGATGATCTCTGATGATGTTACTCAAATATTTACTTATGATAGTAAAACAGCTAAGACTCTGACAGAGAAAGAAGGAACTGTTTGCAATACTAATCAATGGACCCCTTCAGGCTATTTAAAAGGAGAGGTTTTTACTCGTGATGGTCATGCCGACACAACTGAGTATACGTGGTCACTCAATGGTGATATAGCAACATATACTGATATCAGTGGCAAAAAAACATCATATGGAAGGGATAATCATGGTCGATTAGTGACTATTATGAATGATTCACTAACAGCTAATTTACAATATAACGACCATGGCCAGTTAGATATACAGAAAGTAACCAATAATATGACGGGTTCAGAACTGACGACCAAATTTGAATTTGATGATTTTGGCAGAGAGACTTGTCGTATTATAAGTGATAATAACGGCATGAAGTTAGCTTTGTTGCAGAAACTAATGTTGAATGGTCTTCTAGAATCACGGACCACACAACTAAATGATATAGCAGTAAGAGAAGAAGTTTTTAGTTATGATGTTCGTAATAGATTAGTAGACTTTGCTGTATCTGGAAGAGATCTTCCCTCAGATTCTTACGGAAATAAACTGGTTGAGCAACATTATCATTATGATGTATTAAATAATCTAAAAGTTGTGATTACTACACTAGCTGATGGCAGTGAGAATACAGCAACTTATAGTTACAATAATGCTGATGACCCAATGCAGTTGACTTCCATAACAAATACACATAATAGCTATCCAGCAACAATTTTTCTGAAGTATGATTCTAACGGCAGAATGTATGCAGATGAATCCCATAGAATACTGAGTTATGATGCGGTTGGACGATTACGTAGTATAAGTAAGGATAATGTTATATTGTGCAATTACACTTATGATGCACAGAATAAGCTCATTAGCCAAGATATAAACAATAAAGAAATCCAGCAATTGTATTATTGTGGTAACGAATTAGTTAATGAATCTTTGACCAAACAACAAACAATTAGTTTAATCAAACAAGGGCATACTTGTATTGGTATATGTGATGGTTCCGACCTTTCCTTAATCGCTAGTGATCAGAATGATAGTCCTCTGTGGTCAGACACAAGCAAAGAAATAGAAGGAAAACAGCATATTTGGTCTCCATACGGAAGTGGAAATACAGATGATTTATTATATGCTTATAATGGTGAGCGACCTGATCCCGTGAGCGGAATGTATCATTTGGGGAATGGTTATCGTACTTATAGTCCTGTACTGATGCGTTTTAATAGCCCTGATAATATGAGTCCATTTGGTGAAGGTGGAATTAATACATATACATATTGTCAAGGTGATCCAATTAATTTTACTGACCCGTCAGGGCATTCATCCCTTGGGCACAGAATTTGGGCTGGCATTGGTCTGGTTTTCGGTACATTAGGTAGTATTATGTCACTATCTGCTTGTGTCGTTTCTTGTTGTATAAAAGCGGATTATCCACGTCGAAAATCAACAGGGGCATTTGCCAGTGTAACCTCGGCAATATCGTTAATTTCTGGAGCGATAGCGTACTTATCTAAAGGTAATGAAACAACGGAAAGAAACAGTACTTGGGTTTCACTTGCTTTTGGATTAGTGTCAGCGCCCTCTGGATTCTTTTTTTTAGGAAAAAAACGCCAGGAGCGTCATGATTCTCAAGATTGGGAGGCGCCAATGGGTTTTTGGGATAGAATTAGGAATCAAGGGCAGTCGCGTCATTCACAATCGAGACGACGACCAAGTATATCTTTCAATAGACGTTCAAATAGAAGTTCAAGAAGTTCAAGAAGTTCAAGAAGTTCAACAAGTTCAACCAGTTCAACCAGTTCAAATAGCCGTGCTGAGACAAATATTCCTTTAGAATCTATGCAAAGTGCGGAGCAAGGGGCTGAGTCTTTTAAGAGTTTAAGTGCAGCTGAGTTAATTGATAGAATTATAAACAACCCTGATAATAGCAATAATATTATCCCTAAAACAATAAGCCATTCTGATTGGAGAGATCTTCGCCTTAAAATACATCCAGATAAAAACATGAGGGACAGTAGATTGGAAGGTAATGCAAATAAAGCCTTTCAAACGGTAATGAGATGGAAGGCCGAGAGAATTTTTACTATTTCATATCCCAGCACGTCATTTGCATAGTTGAAAATTAATTAAGTGGTAATCCCCCCGAAAAATAAGAGTATTCATAAATGGAATTTTTCGTAATATGAATCAATCGGGGGGGTTAATATAAAAATGGAGCTATTTTAAGAGTATGTACATAAGATTGGGAGTCTGTCCTTGAGGCACTGTTGCAAATAATAAAATTAAGTTTTTCGGCTAAAAATTTAATTTTATATCAAAACTCGGTTCACTAGGATTATTTCTGAGCTATTTACATAGGATCGTTTAAATAACCAATGATGATTTAACTTTTCAACAACCGCATTATTCTAACACACCAATATAGCCTTGACTTGGGCACACATCATAACTTTTCAGTAACACTTTATATTGTCTACTTGTATATTGACTTGCATGTTCACGGTAAAAACTCAACCTTTTAAGAGAGAATGTAAGTTATTCGCCATCATTAAGACCTGTATTTACCAATGATGTATTAATTTCCGATGTCATGTACCAACCCATAATACGCCGAGAATATAATCCATTACGATGTGAATATAGAGCCTACCTTCTGGTATTTTTAAATAGGCTATATAACTTGCCCAGATTTCATTGACCGCACTCAGATTAAAGCTGAATACACTCTTTTAGTAAAGTTTGTACATTTATTAAAACTATTAAAGGAGAATAGAAAATATATTTAGATATATAGGGAGAAATTAATAGTTACTCTGACACTTACCCAATAATTAAACCTAAAATAGTTGTAAATAGATTGCTTTTAAGGCAATTATTGAGTTGAAGTGATGCTATCTAAACTAAAAACTTGTATCAAGTTCAAAATAACGAGGTATAAATTGATATTTAATTAATTGATAAATAAAGGTATTAACATTTTTTAATTAAATGTTTAAAACATTATTTTTTTAAAACCAAAATATTTCTGTATTATATTTATAACAATGATTTATATATTTAATTTTTCTAAATGATCACATCTTTAAATTATGATAAATGGAGAAGAAAATGTTACTATCAGGAAAACTACGTAAATTTGTTTCCGTAGTTGAAAATCAGTCAATTAAAAAAGCATCAGAAAAAATGAATTTAACTTCATCAGCTATAAGCCAAGGGGTTTCATCCTTAGAGAAAGAATTAGGGATTAAGCTTATAAAAAAAACAATTATGGAATAAAATTAACCAATAATGGTATGGATTTCTACGATAAAATAAAACCACATTATGACGCATTGTTTGATATAGCCAATGGTTTAAAAAACAAACAAACAAATTTAATTATTCAAACAGATAGTTTGCTTTACACTGATATAAGTAGATTTATAAAAAAAACAACATCTAAAGATAATTTAAATATATCCATTAAATATAGTGATGATCAAAAATTCACACAAAGTTTGCTTAATGGTTTTTGTGATATATTTATCTTGCGTGAGAATTTAAAAATTGAAAATAATAAAATATGTAAAAAAATATTACCAACTGAAAAAATAGGAATAATTGCTCACAAAAGTCTTTTTGAAAAGTATAATAAAATAGACGTCCTTATTATAAATGAATTTTTAATATTAAAGGAGATTAATTATCAAAAAGAAGCTTTTTCTTATATAGAAAAAAATTATAATGTAAAAGTAAAAAATAAAAGAACAATTACCAATATAGATCTATTTATAGGGTTATTGAATGGTTGTGGTTATACTTTAAATAATAACGATTATTTTAATAAGATTGGCGGTGTCTCTAACGGATTTATTTTTATTCATCCTAGCGATTTATGTTTTTCAAATAGATATGTATATTTTTTAAATAATACACCTTGGATGGAATATATATATGATTTTATCGGAAGCTCTGATTAAACATTCTATTATTGGAAGTTGAGGAATAACGTGATTAATCATTTCCTCAAATTAATGATCTCCTCGCCAAATTAGCGCCAAGCTAAATTAGAGATCATGGTATTTTCCCAGACTTCGGATGAATTTCTCCGAAGTCTGTTTATTTGGTAGTGTTGCAAATTCTTTGAAAAAGTTCAGGTATTTTTGTTCTCAGATTATTATCACAATAATCAATTATCTACTCACTGGACATTATCTCAACTTAAATAGTGGCACGAATAGTCGTTGAGGGCTTCGTTTTTCAATTGCAAAGCTCTTATCCAGTTGAAGAAACACGTTTATCTTGTGTAGAAAGTATTTTTCTATTTTTCAGCAATATTTTTTCGTACACGAACCACTAAAGATAATCGACCTGGATGAATGTTATCCGGTTTTAATGGTTTATGAATACGCGCTGTTTCAACACAAGCCATTTTACGATATCCACCTGAGCTCATATCTTTCATCGAGCTAGCTAATTCAGCGCCAGGATTCCAGCAAACAACATCGCTATGATGATAATGGTGGACTTCAATTGTGCGATCCCAGCCATCATCATGGATAAGATTGAAATCTTCTGGCTCAGTATAAAGCCTGTCAGTGCGTCCTTTATAGCGTAAAGCCTTTTCTTCGGTATACACTTCTTTATCAGCCACAGTATCGATATAGTGACCACCGAGGCCTGAGACAGAAATATTATCTATATCACTGACATTAAAATAAGAGTGAAGGGCTGCGGTGGCTTCATAATCGCCATAAGATTCCAGCTCTATTTCACAAGTTTCGCCTAATTTAAATCGGGCAATAACAGTAAATTCATGTGGCCAGTATTTTTTTGTTTGTTGGCTTTCTTTAAGTGTCATGGTGATAAGTACACCATCATCTTGTTCAGAATGCGCACTAAATTCCCAAGGTAGAATACGCGCAAATCCGTGACTTGGTGTACCAGCAGAAGCAAACCACGGCCAACAAATAGGGATACCACCGCGAATAGCAACACCAGGTGTGAATTGAGAAGCCTCACTTAACCAAAAGACAGGATGTTCTTCTACAGGTTGCCACGCAATTAAATGTGCGCCTTGAAGACTAATTGCAGCACGGACTTTGGGGTGAGAAATAACAAGAATAGGTAATTCACCAAGCTGCCGACGACTTAAGTAAGGTGATATTTGTTCAATAATCGGCAAAGAAAATATTTTCTCATTCATTATTTTATGACCTTATGTCATGACTATTTTAATACATTAATTTTAATACAGTAATGGCACTACAATAAACTCAATCGTTAAAAAATAAAAGAGCCACCTAAAGGGTGGCTCTAAGAGAAATCTTGCTTTCTTAAGCTCTAATTATTTAGAGATATGAGAAACGAGATCTAAAACTTTGTTTGAATAACCAACTTCGTTGTCGTACCAAGATACTAATTTAACAAAGTTATCGTTCAGCGCGATACCTGCTTTAGCATCAAATACTGAAGTCAGAACTTCACCGTTGAAGTCAGTTGAAACAACGGCATCTTCAGTGTAACCCAGTACGCCTTTCAGTTCGCCTTCAGATGCTTCTTTGATTGCTTCACAGATTTGAGCATAAGTAGCAGGTTTTTCCAGACGAGCTGTTAAGTCAACAACAGAAACGTTTGGAGTAGGAACACGGAAAGACATACCAGTCAGTTTGCCGTTCAGCTCAGGGATTACTTTACCTACAGCTTTAGCAGCACCAGTTGATGATGGGATGATGTTTTGAGAAGCACCACGACCACCACGCCAGTCTTTCATAGAAGGACCGTCAACAGTACGTTGAGTTGCAGTTGTTGCGTGAACAGTTGTCATCAGACCTTCAACGATACCAAATTTATCGTTGATAACTTTTGCTAAAGGCGCTAAGCAGTTAGTTGTGCAAGATGCGTTAGAAACGATATCTTGACCTGCGTATGATTTATGGTTTACACCCATAACAAACATTGGTGTGCTGTCTTTTGAAGGACCAGTCAGGACAACTTTTTTCGCGCCAGCTTGGATGTGTTTACGAGCTGTTTCATCAGTTAAGAACAGACCAGTTGCTTCTGCAACAACGTCAGCACCAACTTCGTTCCATTTCAGATTTGCTGGATCTTTTTCTGCTGTTACGCGGATGGTTTTGCCATTAACAACCAGGTGGCCATCTTTTACTTCAACAGTACCGTTGAAACGACCATGAGTTGAATCGTATTTTAGCATGTAAGCCATGTATTCTGCGTCTAATAGATCGTTAATACCTACGATTTCGATATCTGAACGTTCTTGTGCAGCACGGAAAACGATGCGGCCGATACGACCAAAACCATTAATACCTACTTTGATAGTCATATGTATTCCACCAGCTTTATTAGTGAATTAAAAAAGTTGCTTCTAAAGTTACCAAAACCGCGCCAGTCGTCAAGCGGAATCGTGTCAATAATTGCAAAATATCAATTAAAAAACCACTTTTTGCCTAAAGATTGGCCGTTTTAGCTAAATGTTACGCTGTGTATTATCGGGAACATCGCCGATAAATGAACTGACCTTTGTTTCGATATGTGAAATATATCACATTTCATAAACTAAAGATTTCTTCAATTGATTTTAGACTATATTTTCCAGATTTACTGTTAAATCTTTGTTATTATTTAGCGTTGTTTTAAAAGCATTTTTGTTGGAAAGAGGTATTTATGGTAGATAAAAAAAAGAACGTGAGCAATGGTAAGAATAATGATCGCCTTGATTTATCAACACTCAATGAAATGCAACATTACGTGACACAACAACAGGGCACAGAACCCCCGTTTAGTGGTAAATTACTTCATAACCACGAAACAGGTATTTATCACTGTATCTGTTGTTCTGCACCTTTATTTTATTCTGATACTAAGTTTGATGCAGGCTGTGGTTGGCCTAGTTTTTATCAACCAGTGAGTGATAACGCGATTCGTTATATTGATGATTTCTCGCATAATATGAAAAGAACAGAAATACGTTGCCAACAATGTGATGCACATTTAGGTCACGTTTTTAATGATGGCCCAGCACCAACAGGTGAGCGTTATTGTGTTAATTCAGCATCACTTTCCTTTACAAATAGTGGCTCTGGTGAAGAACAAAAGGGCTGATATAAAAGGAATTTCACAATAATTAAACAACTGAAAAAACGATTCAGCGTTTAATTAATGAACTAAGTAGTTATAGCTAGTAATATAATGGTAATGTATAGTTATCACTTGGTAATTAAAAATTAATATAATTCATAGGGTTGCGACTGAATTAAGAGGCAAGCAATGGAAGTGAATGAGCTAATTTCGATGGTGACACCTGAGATTTATCAACGTCTTTCAACTGCTGTTGAATTAGGTAAATGGCCAGATGGTGTTGCATTAACTGAACAACAAAAAGAACACTGTATGCAGATAGTATTATTATGGCAGGCAAAGAATAATCATTCTCCTGAGCATATGACTATTGGTACTAATGGTGAAATTACCATAAAAAGTAAGCAAGAATTAAAAACACAATTTCAATCTGAGCGTTTAGCAACATTAACACCGATAGATGATTAAATCTTCTTGGTTACATCAAAATTCACTAAGGCAATGATAAATCTTTTTTATTCATTGCCTCCTCTTTTTATTGTACTAACAGTAATATAAATAATATATTTTATTTATTATTATGGTGTAGTATTAATTGAGATATCACCAATCTTGCACCTTTATTTTGCATCTGTGCTAATGCCTCTTCGCTATCATTTTCTTGAATATTCACACCTTGACAACCATCAGTTATAACCGAAACTTGATAACCCAGATCAAGCGCATCCAGCACTGTAAATTTCACACAGTAATCCGTTGCAATACCGAGAATATAAAGATGATCAATATTCAATTTTTGTAATAGAGTATGTAAACCTGTTTGGTATTTATGGTCGTTATCAAAAAAAGCGCTGTAACTATCAATATGGCGATTTTGACCTTTATAAATAATATGCTCAATTAAATGTTTGTTGAGAGAGGGATGAAAATCTGCGCCATTGCTATCTTGAACACAATGAACAGGCCACCATACTTGAGGTAGACCATTTAATTCACCAACTTCACCGATAAGAGTATTTGAATTTACTGCGAAGCTGAGGTGATTAGCAGGATGCCAATCTTGACTAGCAATAATAACACCGTGGGTTTGATTAAAATGACCGATCATCTGATTCGCTATTTGTACAACGTTATCACTTTTATCAACAGCTAATGAACCACCTGTACAAAAATCATTTTGTATATCAATGAGTAATAACGCTGAATTTTTCATAAATAACTACCTATAGACTTAATCGTTATCATCGAGTGTCATTTCACCACGTAAATTCTGTTGCATTAAAGCGCATATTTCAGTGTAGCTATATTGTTGGCTAAGCAGATAATGAAGTTTAGTCAAAGCTGCTTCAAAAGTCATATCATACCCACTAATGACGCCAGCATCTGCTAATGCTTGTCCTGTCGCATAGCCTTTCATATTAACGCGCCCTGAAATACATTGCGTTAGATTGATAATAACAATCTCTCGTTCTATTGCATCTTGTAATGCAGATAATAATGCTGGATGAGAAGGTGCATTACCGACACCATAAGAACGTAAAATCAGCGCTTTTACAGGCTGCATTAAAATATTATTAATCACCTCATCAGAAAGACCAGGATAGATAGTGACAACGCCTATCGGTTGAGGTGTGATGGTGTGTGCAATAAATTTCCCTTTTTGCGTTGGAAATGGACTGATTTTAAATGTTTTAATATTAATACCCGCCTCTAACAGTGGAACGCTATTCGGTGAGGCAAATGCATTAAATCCATCAGCATGTGCTTTTACAGCACGATTTCCGCGATAGAGCGTATTATTAAAGAATAAGGCAACTTCGTTAATAGCATGATGTGCAGCAATATAGAGGGCATTCAATAAATTAGTTTGACCATCGGAACGCAAAGCTTCTAATGGAATTTGAGAGCCTGTAACAATAACGGGTTTACTTAAATTCTCAAACATAAAGGAGAGAGCAGAAGCCGTAAATGCCATTGTATCAGTACCATGCAGAATAACGAATCCATCATAATTATCATAATTTTTGCTGATGTCATCAGCGATAGATTGCCAATCTTCAGGTGTAATATTAGAAGAGTCAATTAATGGAAGATGCTCTTTTATCGTGAAATCAGGCATTTCTTCGCGATGGAATTCTGGCATTTTAGCTAATTGACGTTGTAGATGCCCAGATACAGGAATATAACCATGAGAAGAATGTTGCATACCGATAGTTCCACCCGTATAGACAACGTAAATTGATTTTTTTTGCATCAGTATGAGCACTCTTATTATCTGTTGTAAGAAATAACTCATTATAGGGGGTTTACAGAATAAAAAAAGGTAGGCGTTAAAAAAACAAAAAACAAAAAAATAAAAAATGATGTGTTAAATCATTGTATTAAATTATTTAAGATAAAAAATAAGTTAAATAAGCTTAAGCATATTATATTACCAAAACGGGTAATTGTTAGAGAAATGTACCTGCTCTAATTGAACAGGTACATAAAATAGATGCGTTATTGAATATCACCACAAGATAAACAATAGGAATAACGATTTTGTGGATCGTTCATATTACGATAAAACTCTGTTTTCGTTTTCATCTCATTAAGTAAAGGTGCGGGTAAATATGCTTGTAATGGATCTGGAATGAGCACTTTAGCGCTAGATGAAAGACTCATTAATATCTGCTCAGATAAACTTAATTCTGGTTTCATCCAATCAACAACAGGCTCTTTAATATCTGCCATTTTTGCAGCTACATCAATTGCAGTATCAAAATCACCGAATTCATCGACTAAGCCCACATTTTTTGCATCTAATCCGACCCAAACTCGGCCTTGCGCAATCTGATCAACTTGCTCTGGAGTTTTATGACGAGATTTAGCAACTAAATTAATAAATGTTTTATAACCACTTTCGATATTAATTTGAAACAACTCTGAAAACTCAGGTGATAATTTATTTGTAATAGAAAGTCCTGCTAATGGTGATGTTTTAACACCATCACTATAAACACCGACTTCACTTAATGTATTTTCAAAAGTATTGATTACACCAAAAATACCAATAGAGCCGGTGAGCGTTGAAGGGCTAGCGATAATCTTAGTTGCTGGTGTTGAGATCCAATACCCCCCTGATGCAGCAAGACCACCCATTGAAACGACAACATGTTTCTTTTGTTGTTTAAAGGCTTCGATTTCACTACGAATTTGTTCTGAGGCCGAAACACTACCACCAGGGCTATTTACACGTAAAACAAGGGCTTTGATATTAGGATCAAGACGTGCTTGACGAATTTGGTTAGCGATAGTGATGCCTCCTGCTGATCCTGGAATACTTTCACCATCAATAATTGCACCTTGAACAACGACAACAGCGATATTACCGTTATCATTTTCAGGAATATCAGCCGTTAAGTTAGAAGCATAATCATAAATACTGATGTTTTTAAACTGTTTTTTATCCTGATCCCAGTCAAAAGTTTCTGTCATATCGGCTTCAAATTCAGCGTAAGATTTTACGCTATCAACGAGTTTTTGATTAAGTGCATAAGTTGCGTTATCGCCATCGGCTTTACGCAATTTTTCAATCATGGCTTGAGCACCAGGGAATACATCTTCTTTAGTAATGCTACGATTTTCAGCAAGCTGTGTAACGTAATTAGACCATAGTACGTTGACTAAACGCTCTGATGCCTCACGAGAGGCTGCTGACATATCATCACGCATTAAAGGTTCAACAGCAGATTTATAAGTACCAACACGGAAAATATGTGTATTAACTTTAAGTTTGTCTAATAAACTTTTGAAGTAAAGATTTTGGAAACCAAAACCTGTAATACCGACTGAGCCTAATGACGTGAGATAAACTTTATCAGCATAAGAGGCAAGATAATATTGAGGTTGAGTATAGTAACCGCTGATGGCGAAAATAGGTTTCCCTGTTTTTTTAAATTCGGTTAGCGCTTTTCCTATATAATTTAAAGAAGGCTGATCTGCACCTGCAAATTCATCAAGCTTTAATACCATACCTTTAATCTTAGGATCGCGAGCAGCACTACGTAGTGTGTCAACAACTTCAAATAATGAATTTTCTTGTAATTGGCTAGCAGATACACCCAATAACTCTCTACCAACTTGACCTAATGGACTTTGATTAGCAGTTTGATCAACAATAACACCTTTAAGATTGACTAATAAAGCACCATCATAATCAGTAGGCTTTTGTGTATCTTTGGCAATAAAAAATATACCAATAACAACAAATAGTAGAACGAAGAAAATAACGTTTAAGATTAACTGCCTGATAAAGTTAATAACGCGCCAACTAAATTTAAATATTGCACCTATTAACCCCATAATTTTATTCATATTATCTCCACATCATGTAAAGCTAAATTTAATCCTAAACAGTTTTGCTAGAATTATTAGTAGACGGTAAATTCACTGTTATAACTAGCTGAATACTTAACTCTTTCTATAAATGTTCATCTTAAAAACATCACACAAATAGAATGTAATGAAAATGGCGCTATTGATTACAATTTACAATGACATTTTATGTGAAAGTCCCATTTAACAGAATGAATTTAATACAAGAATAATCAACATTCTAATATAGTTGATATTGAAAGTCTGTCATTGATTTATCATGACTATTTTCAATACCTATTTGCTTAAGTTAGTGTTAATTATTTTGCAAACCAGCGTCTTATTTTAATAAAACAATACTAAGCGATGGTTATAAAATAAAACCTTAATGAATTGTCATTACTTAAAAAACAAGTGTAAATGTGCATGTAATTAGCAGGTAAATTTTAAACATGTATGCCATGAATGAAAAATAGTAGCAATAATCTTACTCCTTAATTTATAAAAATTTTCCGCTTAAATTTAAGGATGGTGGTAAGATAACAGTTTGTTATACTGAGAATTGATAACAATTGTCCATACCGATAAGTGTGGGATATTGCTAAAATAATATGCTGACAGGAGAATCAAAAAATGGATGCATTAACACTGCTTTTAAACCGTCGTTCAGCTTCTCGACTGACTACACCGGCACCTGATAACAAAGCGCTTGATGCAATTTTGCAAGCAGGTATGAGAGCACCTGATCATGGTGCATTGAAACCTTGGCGTTTTGTCGTTATGCAAAATGAAGGAATTGAACGCTTTAGCGAATTATTACACAAAGCGGCAGTGACCAGTAATTTAGGCTCTGACGTTGAAGAAAAAGCAAAAAATGCGCCTTTTCGTGCTCCGCTTATCATCACGGTAATTGCGACGGTAAAACAACACCCTAAAGTGCCTGAATGGGAACAAATTGTTGCTGCTGGTTGTAGTGTACAGGCTATGCAAATGGCTGCTGTGGCTCAAGGATTCGGTGGCATTTGGCGGTCTGGTTCTTGGACTCATGATACTGTTGTGAGAGAAGGGCTTGGCTGTGGTGAACACGATCATATTGTGGGTTTTCTCTATTTAGGCACACCTTCATTGTCTGCACCAACAACGGCTTCTCCTGCTGACTTAACTGATTTTGTGACTTACTTTTAAAGAGGATGATAGGTTATGCCTGAAACAGTACGATTAACACAATATAGTCATGGCGCAGGTTGTGGTTGTAAAATCTCGCCTAAAGTACTTGAAACTATTTTGCATAGTGAGCAAGAAAAATTTCATGATCCTAATCTATTGGTAGGAAATGAAACGAAAGATGATGCTGCTGTTTATGATTTAGGTAATGGCACCGGTATTATTAGTACAACTGACTTTTTTATGCCAATTGTCGATAATCCGTATGATTTTGGTCGTATTGCAGCAACGAATGCGATTAGCGATATTTTTGCCATGGGTGGCAAACCCATTATGGCTATTGCTATTTTAGGTTGGCCAATTGATAAACTATCACCTGAAATTGCAAGAGAAGTGACAGAAGGTGGACGTGCGGCTTGTAAAGAAGCGGGTATTTCACTTGCTGGTGGGCACTCGATCGATGCACCAGAGCCTATTTTCGGTCTTGCAGTAACAGGCGTTGTTCCTGTTAGTAAAGTAAAGAAAAATAATGCAGCCAAAGCAGGATGCCAACTTTTTCTAACTAAGCCATTAGGCATTGGTGTATTAACAACAGCAGAGAAAAAAGGACTCTTAAAACCAGAGCACCAAGGTCTTGCGACAGAAGTTATGTGCCAAATGAATAAAGCAGGTGCTGATTTTTCTGATATAGACGGTGTAACAGCAATGACGGATGTCACCGGTTTTGGATTATTAGGTCATCTTAGTGAAATTTGTGAAGGCTCGAATGTACATGCCAACATTCATTTCTCACAAGTACCGAAATTACCTGAAATTGAATCATATATAACACAAGGCTGTGTACCTGGTGGTACTGGCCGTAATTTTGATAGTTATGGTCACTTAATTGGCGATATGAGTGACATGCAACGTAAACTACTTTGTGATCCACAAACATCTGGTGGATTATTACTTGCAGTTTTACCTGACGCAGTTGATAAGGTAAAAGAAGTCGCTGCTCGTTTTGATATTAAATTAACTTCTATCGGTGAATTAATTGAGCCCATAGCAGGTAATGCGTTGATTGAAGTCACAAACTAACGTAATGAGATTATTTATTGCAGAAAAACCCAGCCTTGCTCGAGCCATTGCTGATGTATTACCTAAACCTCATAAAAGAGGGGATGGATTTATACTTTGTGGTGATAACCAGTATGTAACATGGTGTGTTGG
This sequence comes from Proteus myxofaciens ATCC 19692, assembly GCF_001654855.1. Taxonomy (GTDB): domain Bacteria; phylum Pseudomonadota; class Gammaproteobacteria; order Enterobacterales; family Enterobacteriaceae; genus Proteus; species Proteus myxofaciens. Next base: position 34,794 of record NZ_LXEN01000014.1, on the reverse strand, counting down.
CCATTTACTTGAGCAGGCTGAGCCAGATGCTTATGACCCGCGATACGCTCGCTGGTCATTAGAAGATCTTCCTATTATTCCTCAAAAATGGCAGCTTAAACCGCGTGCTGATGTAAAAAAGCAATTAAACATAATAAAAACTCTATTGAAGCAAGCAGATGAAGTGATTCATGCTGGAGACCCTGACCGTGAAGGACAATTGCTTGTCGATGAGGTGTTAAATTACTTAAACATTACTGAAGAGCAAAAAAAGCAAGCACGTCGCTGTTTGATTAATGATTTAAACCCAGCCGCAGTATCACGTGCTATTGATAAATTGCGCTTTAATCATGAGTTTATTCCTTTGTGTGTTTCTGCACTAGCAAGAGCCCGAGCTGATTGGCTTTATGGTATCAATATGACGCGTGCTTATACCTTGTTAGGCCAAAGAAATGGCTACCAAGGTGTGCTTTCAGTAGGACGAGTACAAACGCCAGTATTAGGCTTAGTTGTTCGTCGTGATGAAGAAATAGAAAATTTTATACCTAAAGATTTTTTTGAAGTAAAAGCACATGTTGTCACACCTGCTGATGAGCGCTTTACTGCAATTTGGCAACCAAGTGAAGCCTGTGAAGCTTGGCAAGATGAAGAAGGGCGTTTACTCAATCGCAAGCTTGCAGAGCATGTTATTGAGCGAATTGAAGGTAAACCTGCAAAAGTCACAGATTATCAAGACAAACAAGAATCTGAGATTGCGCCTTTACCTTTTTCATTATCTTCTTTGCAAATTGAAGCCGCTAGGCGTTTTGGTTTAAGCGCACAGCAAGTGTTAGATACCTGTCAGAGATTATATGAAACACATAAATTAATTACATATCCCCGTTCTGATAGTCGCTACCTTCCTGATGAACATTTTGCAGGTCGTCATGCGGTAATTAATGCGATTAGTGTGCATGAGACGAGTTTATTACCAGAAGAAACATTAAATATTGATAAAAAAAATCGATGCTGGGATGATAAAAAAGTTGATGCACACCATGCGATTATTCCTACTGCAAAAACGGGTAATATTTCGTTAAATGAAAACGAAAAGAATATTTACTATCTTATTGCACGCCAATATTTAATGCAGTTTATGCCAGATGCGGTCTATCGTAAGTGTGTTATTGAACTTGATATTGAAAACGGTAAATTTATTGCAAAAGCACGTTTTTTAGCACAAGCAGGTTGGCGAGTGTTTTTAGGCAGTAAAGAGCAAGATTCAGATAATGATGGCTTACCTCTTCCTATTGTGGCTAAAGGTGATGAATTATTATGTGAAAAAGGCGAAATAGTTGAAAAGCAAACGCAACCACCTAGACCTTTTACTGATGCCACATTATTATCTGCGATGACAGGAATAGCGCGTTTTGTGCAAGATAAAGAGTTAAAGAAAATCCTAAGAGCAACAGATGGATTAGGAACAGAAGCAACTCGCGCTGGAATTATTGAATTACTTTTTAGGCGAGGTTTTTTGCAAAAGAAAGGTAGAGCGATTAATTCAACGCCAGCAGGTAAAGCGCTCATTCATGTATTACCTGATATGGCTACATTACCTGATATGACAGCGCATTGGGAATCGATATTAACGCAAATCAGTGAGAAGCAATTTAAGTATCAAGACTTTATGATGCCACTGAATAACACGTTAATTGAACTTATTACCCAGGCAAAACGCCGCCCTAATATTCAAGCGTTTAGAAACTTACCTGCACCTTCATATAATAAAAAGCGCAAGGCAAATACTAAAAAGCAACATGAAACGAAACCGAGTAATAAAAAAAATGCAAAGAAGGCAACGAGTTCAGAAGAAGGTTAAATTAAAGATAACGAGATGACGTATCTAAATAATTAAATAATTAAATAAAAAAGAACACTTCTTGAAAATAATGGGAAGTGTTCTTTTTAAATAATAAGTGTATTGGAATTAAACGTTAAATTCAGCCCAAATAGGAGCGTGATCAGAAGGTTTTTCCATACCACGAATATCGTAATCAATTCCAGTGGAAATACAGTTATCTGCTAAACAACGACTTGCTAATAATAAATCTATGCGTAAGCCTCTATTATCATCAAATCCTTTTGAGCGATAATCAAACCATGAGAATTTATCGTCTACTTCAGGATATTGTTGACGATAAGTATCTGTTAATCCCCATGACATTAAGGTTGATAACCAGTCACGTTCTTCTGGTAAAAATGAACATTTACCCATTTTTAGCCAGCGTTTCATATTATTTTCGCCGATACCAATATCTTTATCTGTTGGGCTAATATTTAAATCACCCATAATTAAAACGGGAGATGATGGCTGTAAGCTATTTGTCAGATAATTTTGAAGGTCAGCATAAAATTTCTCTTTAGCTGGAAATTTTGTTTCATGAGAACGACTTTCCCCCTGAGGAAAATATCCATTCATCACAGTCAGTAACCCTGATGGCGTTTCAATATCAGCCATAATCATACGACGTTGGGCATCATCATCATCACCAGGAAAGCCTTTACGAACAGCGATAGGTTTTGCTTTTGTCATTAAAGCAACACCATAGTGACCTTTTTGCCCATGATAAAAAACGTGGTAACCCAGCGCACTTACCATCTCTAGCGGAAACATATCATCATGAACTTTCGTTTCTTGTAGCCCAATCACATCAGGCTGATGTTTTTCAACGATGGCTTCTAGCTGGTGGGGACGAGCACGTAATCCGTTAATATTAAAAGAGACAAATTTCATGTGACAGTAACCATTTATAGATTGAATAATAGGATGTCTTATACTATCAGGATAATAAAATGAATGTAAGTCAATCTATTTAATGATAATCCACTTTTTCAAGATGGGAAACTCATAAATTAAATAAAAAATAAAGAATAAAAAATATAAATTAATAAAAATACAAGATTGTGTAATAAAAAATATTAATTAAATTGAGTAGAAACATAAACTAATCTTTGATAGAAGGGTGTAAGTATTATAATTCTTTATATGTAAAGAAAAATGACATAATAAAAATAAACTTTTAATTATAAATTATATTTATTAGGAGGTGTGACGAATAGCTTAAACCGATATCTACTTTATATAACAATGAGATTAAAAATTAATTAATATATATTTTATCTACATTAAATGAATTAATGAAATTATGTTATTCAACACAGCAAAGGAATGGTGGTTTATGTTTTTTTCTCGTAAATTAGAGGCCTTTATGGCCGTAGTTGAAAATGGGTCATTAAGTAAAGCTGCTAGGGTAATGAATAGAACAACACCCCCTGTAGCAAAATCAATCAAAGATTTTGAGGCGGTATTAGGAAAGCGTTTATTTAAAAGAGAAAAGTTCGGTATGAGCCTGACACAAGAGGGCTTAGAGCTTTATAATGATTTAAAATCTCTTTATCTTCAAGAAAAAGAGATAACCAAAAAGCATACATCAGGCATTATTAATAACAGCATTCATGTCTATTATGATTGGGGGAAAAGCCACTATTTAACAGAGTTTTATCAGGCAGCAAATAAAAATTATTCCCATATTAACATAATGAGATTTTCTAAAGAAAACTTTGAAGAAATACCTGATTATGATGGTAATACATTTATATTAAGTTCAGAGAAAATTATTAGCGAAAAATTTAGTTTAATTCATAAAATAGAAAATAAATACTTAGGGATCTGTTGCCAAAAAGAGCTAATAGAGAAGGTAGGCGATAATATTAATACACTGTTAAGCGATAATATCTGGCTTTGTGATCCCGCATTATACAAAACAGCAATAATAAAAAATTTAGAAAATAAAATTGATAAAAGTGGTAAATCAGCCAAAGTACGAATAATGGATGATTTAAATTGCTGTTTAAATTTTATTCAAACGCATCACTCATTATTAATTACTGATGAAAATCCGGTAAAAAATGAAAGTGACTCTTCGCTATGCTTTATCCCATTGACACAAGCATCATTGCTTTATAGTTGTTATATCTATAAATCTAAATACCACTCAAGTGTATTAAACCGATTTGTTGATTTGATTAAAAATATGAAGTAAAAAAATTTAATTGAAATTAGAGTAGGGAAGTATTCATGTACTTAAGAAGTGATGGTGGTGGGAGAAGGATTCGAACCTTCGAAGTCTGTGACGGCAGATTTACAGTCTGCTCCCTTTGGCCGCTTGGGTATCCCACCAACATTTATTTGTATTGCTGTCCGTGACAGCGGGCGCAATAATACCAAATACCTGAGATCTGTAAAGTGCTATTTTACTAAAAATAGATCAAGTGCTGTAAAAATGTTCGCTTTGTTCAAGGCTTATTCGTAATTGTACTGGTTTTATGGAAATAGTTTGATATTAAAGGATAGATAAAAATAAACAGCGGCAGAAAGAATGCCGCTGTTTAAAGAAAAATAGCTATTTAACGATAAAAAATAAACTATAGAATAATAGTTCGGTTACCGTAAACAAATACGCGCTGTGAAAGCACCCAATAAAGTGCATGACTTAATACATTTTTTTCAACATCACGTCCCGCTCTCATCATATCTTCAGCAGAGAATGTATGGTCTACGTTAATAACATTTTGAGTAATAATTGGGCCTTCATCTAAATTATCATTAACATAATGCGCAGTTGCACCAATGATTTTTACACCTCGTTCATAGGCTTGATGATAAGGACGAGCACCAATAAAAGCGGGTAAAAATGAGTGATGAATATTAATAATTTGATTTGGGAAATGTTGCACAAAGGCGGGCGTTAATACACGCATATATTTAGCGAGAACCACATAATCAGGTTTGTACTGATTAATTTGAGCAATAAGTTTTTCATCATGTTGATCACGCGTTAAGCCTTCATGACTAACAAGATGGAAAGGAATACCGAATTGTTCAACAAGCTGTTTTAATGTGTCATGATTGCCAATGACGGCAGCAATTTCAACATCTAAATCGCCAAACGTGCTTTTCATTAGAAGGTCACCCAAGCAATGCGCTTCTTTTGTGACCATAACAACGATACGACGACGGCCAGCACTGTTTAATTCACGTTGAGAACCTTTTGGTAAGGCATCATCTAAATCGGCTAAAAGAGTCTCATCATTAAAAATACCTTCAAGCTCAGTGCGCATAAAAAAGCGACCAGTGAGATGATCAACAAATTCGTTGTTTTGAACGATATTTAATTGATGTTTGTAGCAAATATTCGTGATTTTTGCGATAAGTCCTTTAGCATCAGGACAAATAGTCCGTAATATTTTTTTCTGAGTATTTTGGTGTTGCATATTATAGAAAAATCCTTTGATTTACTTCTGTGTTTGCCATTATTTGCTGCTATTTTCACAACACTTCTTGTATTTACGACCTGAACCACAAGGGCAAGGGTCATTTCTTCCTACTTTAGGCTTGATGCCATCAATATAAAACCAGCAATCATCTATTTTAAGAAAACGAGATCGTTCATGCAGGTATTGTTTATCATCGGTATTTCTTTCAATAAAGCAAGCAGAGAATTCGACATAAGCTTCATTTGGATGAGTACTTTCTTGTGTTGAAATAATATTTAACCCTAACCACTGAGTGTTAGGAAAGCCTGCAATAAGCTCATCACGTAAAGAGGCAATACGACAAGTGGGATGCCATGACTTTATTAAATAGTCTGCATCATGCTTCACAAAAGCACTATAACGAGAACGCATTAATGCTTCTGCTGTTGGTGCATTTTCTTTTCCTAAGTGATAAGGCTCGCAACATTCATTATAAGGGCGTTGGCTATTACATGGGCATGAGCTTGACAAAATAATGTCCTGATTAACGTTTAGAAAAGGCGTATTCCTATAGATTGTAAAAAAAATATTTTCGGATATTAAACGCCAAGGTTGAACTAGACTAATAATGTTAACGCCAATTAAACGCTAAGTGAAATGATAGTTGCAGGGGGCTTTTATGAATAAGGCATTAGTGGGGAAAAAAATCTTAATAATTGATGATGAGGTTGTTTTTCGTACAATGCTGACAGAATATTTTTCACATGAAAAAGCCTGTATTTATACCACGGATAATGGAAGTCAGGCGCTTGCATTATTAGATAAAGGTGTCGAACCTGATTTAATTTTATGTGATATACGAATGCCCATCATGAATGGGCCCACATTTCTTGTTCATCTTGAAAAAAGGAAGTTGCGGATACCGGTTATAGCAATAACGTGTTCAGATAATATGTCTGAAATTGATGACATGCTGAGGTTAGGCGCTAAAGATATTTTTCTTAAATCTCTTAATCAGTTAAGTAGCTTAAAACAAAAAGTGATAGAGATATTATGTCCTGGTTTTTTTGAATCAATATATATAGAAAGTGTTTATTTGGATCCACTATGGAATAGTTTACGTCAAGAATCAGGCCATATTCAGTCTTTTGTTAAACAGATGCAACCTCAAGTAAAACAAGTTATCGCAAATTATACTGTTAATTATCGCCATTTAAATGATGCAACAAAAATAGGATTATTGCTTGATATTGCACCTTTATCATCTGAGCAAATTATTTTTTATTGTGTTGATATCTCTCGTGACGATGAAAATGGATTACTCGTGGCACTTTTGTTAAGGGTCGTTTTTAATGATGTATTAAAGTCAGCGGAAAAAAGATATTCATTACCAAGTATGTATAACTTGCTGAATAAACTTAATAAAATGCTTGATGATGTGGGAGTTAAAGGACAGTTTCCCATTATTTTAGGATATTACCATACAAAAAATAAAAATATATTATTAGCCTCAGCAGGATTACGTGCTGAAATAAAAACAGAAAACGAGAAAATAAAATTAAATAGTGGCATTCCTCTAGGCACTTTACAACTTTTATATATAAATCAAATAAAATGTAAAGCAATAAACTGGCAATGTAGGATTTGGGATAATCGTAATCAAATTAAATTAATGTTTTCGCCTTTTCTTGAATGTTAAATCATCGTAATAAAATCCCTTTTTGGGCATATATTAAACATAAATGAAGAACTATCCCAATTAAGAGCGGTAGCTCTGTTTATCCGTAGATATTAGCTGGTATACTCTTGCGATTATTTTTATAACTGTGTCATGTCATCACAAAAATATATTGGCATTTAATTGCAGGAGAAGTGTAATGTCATCTGTGGTACGTAAGGTAAGAAAAGCGGTGATCCCTGTTGCAGGATTAGGTACAAGAATGTTACCCGCAACCAAGGCCATCCCAAAAGAAATGTTACCAGTGGTTGATAAACCGCTTATTCAATATGTTGTGAACGAATGTATTGCTGCCGGTATTAATGAAATAGTACTTGTAACACACTCATCCAAAAATTCTATTGAAAACCATTTTGATACGAGTTTTGAATTAGAAGCCATTCTGGAAAAACGTGTAAAGCGCCAGTTATTAGAAGAAGTGCAAAGTATTTGTCCTAGCCATGTCACTATTATGCAAACTCGTCAGGGAATAGCAAAAGGATTAGGCCACGCTATTTTATGTGCTAAACCACTTGTTGGTGATGAGCCTTTCGCTGTTATCCTGCCTGATGTTATTTTAGATAGATACAGTGCTGACTTAACGAAAGTTAATTTAAAAGAAATGCTTTCACATTTCGAACAATCAGGTGCTAGTCAAATTCTTGTTGAACCCGTTCCTGAAGAAGATGTGTCTAATTATGGCATTGTTGATTGCATGGGTGAAATATTAAAACCAGGTGACAGCAAACTCATTAAACGTGTTGTTGAAAAACCGAAAAAAGAAGAAGCACCTTCTAATTTATCAATTGTCGGTCGCTATGTTTTATCTGAAAGTATTTGGCCATTACTCGCAAAAACGGCACCAGGTGCTGGTGATGAAATTCAATTAACAGATGCTATTGAGATGTTAATTGAAAAAGAACCCGTAGAAGCTTACCACCTAAAAGGAAAAAGCCACGACTGTGGTAATAAATTAGGATATATGAAAGCATTTGTTGAATACGGTTTACAGCACGAAGAGTTTGGCGAAGATTTTTCTCAATGGATAAAATCATTGAAAGCATAACTAAGCTTGTGCATCTCGATAAATTGTTACATTAAGCGATTATCGCATTATAAAATTAGGTGCGATAATCAGAGTATTGTGTTAAAAAGCACAGTATTAAAATATAACGTTATTGTTATTGAGAAAAACGTTGGTTTTGTCTGTTTCTTAAGCCAGCGTTAATGTGCTAAGCATCGTTGCTAAATAGGGTTGCTAAATATTATTATGCTGAGCGTTATGATGTTAATTCAGGTGATATTAACCATGATAATGTTGAACATGATAAATCAATGAGTCAAGTTAGTTGAGTGATAATATGAAAATATTGGTAACAGGTGCTGCAGGTTTTATAGGATCTCATGTCAGCCAACGATTGATAACCATGGGTTATCACGTGACAGGGATTGATAATTTAAATGATTATTATGATGTCAGATTAAAAGAAACTCGATTACAAAAATTAAATGAATTAGAAAATTTTCAATTCAAAAAAATCGATATTGTTGATGCAACAAAAGTCGCTGAATTATTTGCTTCTCACCAATTTGATCGCGTTATTCATCTCGCCGCACAACCTGGTGTACGTTATTCTATTGAAAACCCAATGGCATATATCGATGCTAATATTGTTGGGCATATTAATATTTTAGAAGGATGTCGTCATAGTAAAGTAGGGCACCTTATATATTCCTCTTCAAGCTCTGTTTATGGTTTAAATCAAAAACAACCTTTTTCAACTGAAGATAGTGTAGATCATCCTGTTTCACTTTATGCTGCGACTAAAAAAGCGAATGAACTGATGTCTCATAGCTATTCTTATTTGTATCAATTACCGACTACAGGATTACGTTTTTTTACCGTTTATGGTCCTTGGGGTCGTCCTGATATGGCATTATTTAAATTCACCAAGGCAATGCTTTCTGGTGAACCTATAGATGTTTATAATGGCGGTAATATGACAAGAGACTTTACTTATGTCGATGATATTGTAGAGTCGGTTGTGCGTCTTATTAATATTATCCCTGAAAAAGATAATCATTGGACCGTTGAAAAGGGTGAGACTTCTTCAAGCTCCGCACCTTATAAAATATATAATGTAGGTAATGGTCAGCCGACTAAATTGATGGACTTCATTCGTGCAATTGAAAAATCACTCGATATAGAAGCAAAATTAAATTTAATGCCAATGCAAGATGGTGATGTTTTATCAACATGTGCAGATTGCCAAGATTTATCTAAAGTCACCGGTTTTTCACCTAACACAGATGTTGAATATGGCGTGAAAAAATTTGTGGATTGGTATCTGAGTTACTATAAAAATTAATCTTAATCAGATTTTAGATAAATAAAAAGGAGCTCATTTGGCTCCTTTTTCATATTAATCTAAATAAGTCATACGAGAATTTCGTGCTCTATTTTTCGGGTTAGAGTTATTATTCTTAATAAATAACATCAGCACATATTAAAATTAAACGCTTGTTTAATAAATCTAACCAAAACAAGAAAACACCCTTTTAAATAATTAAAAGGGTATTTTTAAAATAGAGTATTGACTAAATTAGATAAGGAAATCGTCTAATGATTTGCCTTCTTCGTCAATTGCACGTTTGATTACAGCTGGCGTACGGCCTTGGCCAGTCCAAGTTTTAGTTTCGCCATTTTCATCAACGTAAGAATATTTAGCAGGGCGAGCAGCACGTTTAGCACGGCCTGTTTTATTTGCGCCACTTGCTTCTAACAGGTCAGTTGGATCAATTCCTGCTTCTTCTAACATTTCACGGTATTTTTGTAATTTCTGAACACGCTCTTCTTCAGCTGCTTTTTCTAATGAATGTTCTTCACGACGTTCATTAACGACAACTTCGAGTTTTTCCAGCATTTCTTCTAGAGTTTCTAAATTAGTTTCTCTTGCTTGTGCGCGCAGAGTACGGATGTTATTTAATATTTTTAAAGATTCGCTCATTTTCCTGGTCTCAAATAAATGTTGTTGGCTGATGTAATACTAATAATAGATTGCTATTTAAATTTCTGCAATAGCTAAATACAATCTAAACGTAAAATTTCATTTTTTTAAAGCTATATCTTTACAAAAAGAATATTAAAGTTGAGGCATCTTTAGTCAATAAAGGAAATATTAGTAAATCGATGCATCATTTAACAGATGATAACGCTAACGTAAAAGAATAGAAAGCTTTGTTCATTTTTTTATAATAACGGACTATTTTCTAAAAAATGCATTAGGGTTAACTTTCATACTTTAATAAGTGTATATCAAGATATGTATTAATATGTTAAGTACCTATTCTGGCTATTTATTTTTTTAACAAAGATTACTGTTTGCAACTACATTCATCTTTTTATGGTATATGAAGAATAAAAATAAAAGGAATAAATAGCTCTTATTGATAACTTGAAGTTTGTTTATGTTAAACTATTGCCTGTAATAATAAACCTAATTAAGGAGAGAGCTGATGGCTCAGCTTTACTTTTATTATTCAGCCATGAATGCTGGAAAATCAACATCTTTATTGCAGTCTTCTTATAACTATAATGAACGAGGAATGCGAACGTTGATTTTTACTGCCGCTATAGATACACGCTTTGCTAAAGGCAAAATCAGCTCAAGAATAGGCTTGAATGCTGATGCAATGCTCTTTAGTGATGATATGAATATTCGTGATGCTATTCTTGCTGAAAATAATAAAGAACCTATTCATTGTGTGTTGATTGATGAATGCCAATTTTTAAGTAAGGAACACGTAGAACAGTTGTGTGAAATAACGGATAACTACGATATCCCTGTACTTACTTACGGCCTACGAACTGATTTTAGAGGTGAGTTATTTACTGGTAGTGCTTATTTATTAGCGTGGGCAGATAAGCTCGTTGAGCTAAAAACCGTATGCTATTGCGGGCGTAAAGCAAATAAGGTATTGCGCTTAGATGATAAAGGAAATGTTCTTAGTGATGGTGCCCAAGTTGAAATTGGTGGAAATGAGAAATATGTTTCAGTATGCCGTAAGCATTATACACAGGCTACCCAAAAAGGGAGTATAGATCAAAACTGATTCATTTCGTTCCCCTCTTTTTGTTAATTTAGAGTGATATAAAAAGGAGGGGATTAATAACTGACTAAATAAAGTTTATATCGTTTAATACCAAAAAAAGCTTATCTATTTTTAATTTCTTCCATTTTTCCACTTTCTTTTATGTGTTTCTAGTCGTTATATATTCTCCTCATGTAAAAAATGTTAGTTTTTATCTAGAAATGTTCCTTCATTTAAGGGTATTCATTATCATCAATCAAAAGAATGATAATCAAATAAGAATTGTTCGTTTGTTTTGTGATGTAGATAATGTTTTTTACAGATGACAATAAATAGAAACATTTGATATGTATTCGTTGTTCCTAGTTAAATAAAATCAGATAAATTGCGCAACAAAAGAGAAAATTGTTTTGGCTTTCTTCAATAAGATAAAATTTTATACCTACATTTATTTTCTGAGGTTATGAATGAATTTAAATTACCGTATTAAATTTATTCCCTCAATTTTATAATAAAAAGATAAATATACTGAGTGCTGGTACTACTAAAGTAGTATATATTGGAAGGAAATGAGCAAATAGCCAGCATTTTATAATGAAAAACTATTATTAAATAGTAATCTATATTCCAATCGTTATTTATTAAACGGAGTTTATTGATAAGATTATTCTAACCACAACAAGGACTCATATTTTAATTTAGTCGTTATTAGCCTCTTATTTACCATTTAAAACATTAAACCTATTTTTTCTCATTTGATTGAAAAAGAGATAAAAATGTTTCATTACACCGAAATACGTATTGCGTGAATAAACACGTGGTTATCCTTTTTTGGGTAAAACGTATAGCACAACACTAGAACAGCCTAATGTTTTGTTTGTTGTATATTCTATATTTAAATTGCCATACTAATTAATTATCAATGAAGAACTAAAAATTGTCTCTGTAATCGATTCTGCGGGGATTTTTAAGACTATTGGTTGTGTTAGCCTTACTTTATATCAACTGTGCCTAGTTCGTGTTTTATCATTATTTATAGACATTCTAGCATTAACATCAAAAAAGAGGTGTAGTTATCCTTTACTAATTGAAAAAACGCTCTTTTTTTTAAAAGAAAATTAACTTTCGGTTTTTGTGCCAAGGAAAATAGAAGAGAGCACGCACGATAGTCTATATTTTAAAAAAAGAAACCCAGCCTAACAAAGACTGGGTTTATATCGTTTTATGCGTAGCGCGATGCTAGCGAATGAGATGATTATTTTTTACTGCTTTTTTTTGTTGCAGGTTTTGCCTCTTCTTTTACTTCATGCTCTTCTTTAAATTCACGGCCATAGTAAGAATCTAATAACAGTTGTTTTAGTTCAGAGATAAGAGGGTAACGTGGATTTGCACCTGTACATTGATCATCAAATGCATCTTCAGATAATTTATCAACTCGCGCTAAGAAATCACTTTCTTGAACACCCGCTTCACGGATAGAAGTCGGAATACCTAATGATGATTTCATTTCTTCTAACCAAGCTAGCAGTTTTTCGATTTTCGCAGCAGTACGATCACCAGGAGCAGAAAGACCTAAATGATCTGCCACTTCTGCATAACGACGACGCGCTTGAGGACGATCGTATTGGCTGAATGCTGTTTGTTTAGTTGGGTTATCATTAGCGTTATAACGAATAACGTTAGAGATTAACAACGCATTGGCTAAACCATGTGGAATATGGAACTCAGAGCCTAATTTATGCGCCATTGAGTGACATACCCCTAAGAATGCATTCGCAAATGCGATACCTGCAATTGTTGCAGCATTATGAACGCGCTCACGTGCAATTGGGTTTTTAGCACCTTCATGATAGCTTGCTGGTAGATATTCTTTCAGTAATTTCAGTGCTTGCAATGCTTGTCCATCAGAATATTCGTTAGCTAAAACAGAAACATAGGCTTCTAATGCGTGAGTTACAGCATCTAAACCACCAAATGCACAAAGTGATTTAGGCATATTCATCACAAGGTTAGCATCAACGATAGCCATATCAGGAGTTAATGCATAGTCTGCTAATGGATACTTCTGACCTGTAGCATCATCTGTTACTACTGCGAATGGGGTGACTTCAGAACCCGTACCTGATGTGGTGGTAATCGCTACCATTTGTGCTTTCACACCCATTTTAGGGAACTTATAAATACGTTTACGGATATCCATAAAGCGTAATGCTAATTCTTCAAAATGCGTTTCAGGATGCTCATACATAACCCACATGATTTTAGCAGCATCCATTGGTGAACCACCACCTAATGCAATAATGACATCAGGTTTGAAGCTGTTCATTTGTTCTGCACCTTTACGTACCACGCTCAGTGTAGGATCAGCTTCAACTTCAAAGAAAATTTCAGTTTCAACACCAAATTTTTTAAGAACACGAGTGACTTCATCAACATAGCCATTATTAAATAAATAGCCATCTGTTACGATAAAGGCACGTTTTTTGCCATCAGTTGCTATTTCTTCTAACGCAAGAGGTAAACAACCGCGGCGGAAATAAATCGATTTAGGAAGCTTATGCCACAACATATTCTCTGCTCTTTTCGCCACGGTTTTAGTGTTGATAAGGTGCTTAGGCCCTACGTTTTCAGAAATGGAGTTACCACCCCAAGAACCGCAACCTAAAGTAAGAGAAGGGGCAAGTTTAAAGTTGTATAAGTCACCAATACCACCTTGAGATGCTGGCGTATTAATTAATATACGTGATGTCTTCATTTTGTCACCAAAGTAGGCAACATGTTCAGATTGGTTATCTTGGTCTGTATATAGGCAAGAAGTATGACCGATACCCCCCATTTCCACCAATTTTTCAGCTTTGTGTACTGCATCTTCAAAATTTTGTGCATGATACATTGCTAATAGTGGAGACAGTTTTTCATGAGCAAATGGCTCAGCTTCAGTTGTTTCTTTTACTTCACCAATTAAAATTTTGGTATTTGCAGGAACGGTAATACCTGCCATTTCTGCAATTTTAGTTGCAGGTTGACCAACGATAGCTGCATTTAAGTTACCGTCTTTTAAGATGATATCTTGTACAGCTTTAAGATCTTTACCCGTTAAGATATAACCGCCGTGAGAAGAAAAACGTTCACGAACTTGTTTATAAACGCTATCAACAACAATTACAGATTGCTCTGATGCACAAATAACACCATTATCAAAAGTTTTAGACATTAAGATAGAGGCAACGGCACGTTTAACATCAGCTGTATCATCAACAACAACAGGTGTATTACCTGCACCTACACCGATAGCAGGTTTACCTGAGCTATAAGCTGCTTTAACCATGCCAGGACCACCTGTTGCCAAAATAAGATTGACATCTTCATGGTGCATGAGTGCATTAGAGAGGGCAACTGAAGGCTCATCAATCCAACCAATAATATCTTTTGGTGCACCAGCCGCTATGGCTGCGTTTAAGACGATTTGTGCAGCACGATTGGTTGCTTTTTTAGCGCGTGGATGAGGAGAGAAAATAATTCCATTACGTGTTTTTAAGCTAATTAATGCTTTAAAAATCGCGGTAGAGGTTGGGTTAGTTGTTGGTACGATACCACAGATAATACCGATTGGTTCTGCGATAGTGATAGTACCGTAGGTTAAGTCTTCAGAGAGAACACCACAAGTTTTCTCATCTTTATATGCATTATAGATATACTCTGAAGCGAAGTGATTTTTTATCACTTTGTCTTCAACAATACCCATGCCAGACTCTTCAACAGCCAATTTTGCAAGAGGAATACGGGCGTCTGCGGCAGCGAGTGCAGCAGCACGGAAGATTGCATCAACTTTCTCTTGTGAGAAGTTAGCAAATTCACGTTGAGCTTTTTTTACACGAGCGACCAATTCATTGAGTTCGGTAACGTTAGTTACGGACATAAAGAGACTCCTGATAAATGTTAAACTTTTTAAGCAAATTAGCTGTTTAAATCACCAATAATAAGGATAGCGTAATTAGGTGATAATGCTCTAAATTAAGTGTAAATAACAAGAACCTATAATTTGCTTAAAAAGCTCAGAAAAAACAATAGATAATGCAAATATGTTTTTTAAATCTCTTCTTTTCTTGAATGATGACAGCTTATCATCTTTCATATTAATTAACGTGATCTACATCAAAAAATTGAGAAGCTGACACCTTTCAGCACGGCCTTTAATGATAATGATTCCTATTTGTAATTTATTAACAACGAATTTTTTGTTGATTGAGAGATTTAGATATAGAATTAAATAACAGTGTTTCACTTAGTTTGCCAAATAAAATTTTAGCTGAAAAGTTGTTAAGTAATAGAATTAACTGGTTTATTGATTTAAAGTAACGCGCTTTTTATTAGGTTATTTTATCGTACATAGAATAATTCGCATGTTTATTAGCCAAGAAGGGGCTGTTCATGGGAGCTTTGCTGGATTTATCCGGTTATATTAAATTTTTTGTTGGGCTTTTCGCTATTGTTAATCCTATTGGAATTTTGCCTGTTTTTATCAGCATGACGAGTTATCAAACAGATGCAGGACGTAATAAAACGAATTTAATTGCTAATGGGTCTGTTGCCATTATTTTAGTGACCTCTTTGCTTATTGGTGACTCTATATTGAAAGTATTTGGTATCTCTATTGATTCATTTCGTATCGCAGGGGGTATCTTAATTGTGACTATTGCAATGACGATGATTAATGGACGTTTAGGCGAAGATAAACAAAATAATCAAGAAAAAAATGAATCCGCCGTTCGCAGTAGCGTTGCTGTTGTGCCCTTAGCGTTACCTTTAATGGCAGGCCCCGGTGCAATGAGTTCTTGTATTGTCTGGAGCTCTCGCTGGAGTGGCTTTACTAACTTTTTAGGACTTGCTGCCACAAGTATTTTTTTCGCCTTCTGTTGTTGGTTACTCTTTCGCAGTGCAACTTTGCTAGTAAAATATTTAGGTCAAACAGGTATTAATGTGGTCACTCGTATTATGGGGCTACTATTAATGGCATTAGGTATTGAATTTATTGTTACGGGATTACGCTCGATTTTCCCGGGATTATTAGTGTAAACACAGCGTATCTTTTCAATAAAAGCGCAGTATATTTATTATCTATACTGCGCTTTTTCTTTATTCTCTATCAATGGCATGTATGCCTTTAGAAAGCGCTTCTCTATCGTAGTGACGTGTTAATTCACCGTTTTCCATTAATGCCGCGCTATCTGACATATGCGCGATAACATCAGCATCATGACTAACTAATAAATAAGTCATATTGTGCTGTTTTTTCAGTTTATTAAGTAGATTTAAGATCTCGGCTTGTACTGACATATCTAATGCAGAGGTTGGCTCATCCAAAAGCAATAATTGCGGTTGTAATAAAAGGGCTCTCGCAATAGCAACACGTTGGCGCTGGCCTCCTGATAATTGATGAGGATAGCGATTAGCAATATCTGCTGATAAACCAACTTGAGCTAATGCATCTTCAATTTTGCTATTATCAAAAGGTATATGATGTATCTTCAATGGCTCAGAAAAAGCACGTTCAATACGATGTTGAGGGTGTAAAGAAGCATAGGGATCTTGAAACACCATTTGTATATTACGACGCAATTGACCGTAAAAATGCTGTTTTGCATTAATAGGTTGTCCTAGCAGTGAAACATCACCTTGCCAATCATGTAGTAAGCCTGCGATAACGCGTAGTACCGTTGATTTACCACACCCTGAACGACCAATAAGACTAAACGTTTCGCCTTGTTTTATTTGTAAATCAATGCCTTTGACAACGTGTTTTATTTGGCTACCTTGTTTAAATTGGACATGTAATTTATGGATATCAACTAGCATCATAAAGTCCTTTAAAATGTAATGTCCTATCTAATACAGGTAATTGAGTCCCGTAAGTGCTGGCATTAGGGCGACATGTCCATAATGTACGCGTATAAGGATGAGTGGCATGAGGTAAAGCACTAGCAGAAAGTTCATCAACTTGCTCACCTTGATACATTACCATCACGCGGTCACAATATTCAGCCACTAAAGGAAGATCATGGCTAATCAGGATTAAACCCATTTTGCGTTGCTCACATTGCGAAATGATAAGTTCTAAAATTTGATGACGTAATTGTGCATCTAGCGCAGAAGTTGGCTCATCAGCAATTAAAATGGCAGGGTTATTAATGAGTGCGATAGCAATCATCGCACGTTGTCCCATACCACCTGATAGTTCACCAGGATAACGATAAATATTCTGTTCTGGTAAACCGACAGATAATAACGTTTCGATAATAAGCTGGCGCCTTTCACTACGAGAAAGCTTTTGATGTAGTTTTACAGTTTCATCAACTTGTTGATAAATAGTTTTAACGGGGTTCAATGCATAGCGTGGATCTTGTAATACCATTGATAATGTTTTTCCTCTAATGGTATTCCATTGACGAGGTGATAAATTTAATAAGCTATTATCCATTAAATTTAATGTGTTTGCTGTGACTTTACCCGGCTGACGCACAAGTCCCATTAATGCGCGTGCTGTCATGGATTTGCCTGATCCTGATTCACCAACAATAGCTAAACGCTCTTGTCCTAAAGAAAACGTGACATTATTGACAACTCTTGCTGTAGGAAAATCAATACAGAGTTTATCTACTTCAATTAATGATTGTTTAGTCACGAGTATCTCCTAGTACATCACGTAATCCATCACCTAATAAGTTAAAGGCGAGGCTACTTACCAAAATAGCGGAACCCGGAATTGCAGCTACCCACCATTGATCAAAAATAACAGGCATACCATCCGCAATCATTGCCCCCCATTCCGCCATTGGTGGGCGAGCACCTAAACCAAGGAACCCTAATCCAGCAGCGGCTAGAATAATCACAGCAAGGTTAAGCGCTAAACGCACAATCGCTGAAGGTAAGCATAAGGGGAGAATATGGCCCCATAATAACCGTATGCCGTTAATCCCCATCATTTCAGCAGCAGCAAGATAATCACTATTACGAAGATGTTGAATCTCACTACGAGCTTGGCGAGCATAAGCAGGCCATGCTGTTAATGCGAGGGCTAATGCGCCATTGAGTAAACCAGGCCCTAGCATTGCCACAAAGGCAAAAGCGAGAATAAGGGATGGCATAGACATCACTATATCAGTAAATCGCATTAAAATGCGTTCAGCCCAGCCACCGTAATAACCTGAAATAACACCAATAAACAAACCTAATGGTAATGTGATAAGAGCAACAAGCCCAACTAATCCCAGCATAGGACGTGTGCCATAAATAAGGCGAGAGAGAATATCACGGCCATAATTATCAGTACCTAACCAATGTTGTGCATTAGGTGCAAGTAATCTTTGTGCTGCATTTTGCCAATTGGGATCTTGTGGTGCTAACCAAGGTGCAAAAATAGCCATAAAGATAAAAAGCAATAAAAGTGATAACCCAATAAAGGCTGAAGGCGAACGCGCTATTTTTTTTAAGAATGTAAATGACATTAGCGAAGCCTCGGATCGGTTAAACGAATAATAATGTCGGTCATATTATTAATAAGCACAAAACACAAACCAATCACTAAAGTCCCACCCATAATCGCGGTACTATCACCCGCAAAAAGAGCTGTTGTTAGATAGCGACCGATACCAGGCCAAGAAAATACCGTTTCTGTTAATACTGCACCTTCTAGCATATTGGTATAAGCAAGGGCGATAATCGTTAATAACACACCGCGTATATTAGGCAAAATATGGAAAAAGAGAATGCGTATTTCACTGACACCTTTAGCGCGAGCCAATGTGACATATTCTTTATCCATTTCATTTAAACAGGCTGAACGTGTTAATCGTGTAATAGAGGCTAATGCGAAATAAGCGAGTAATGAAACGGGTAAAATAAGGTGTGATAAGGCATTAATAAAGGCATCTTTATCACCAGATAGTAACGTATCAATAAGCACAAACCCTGTAACAGGCGTTATTGTGAATTGATAAATATCGTCTAAGCGTCCTGGTCCTGCTGTCCATTGCAATGTGGCATAAAAAAGAAGAAGTAAGATAAGACCTAACCAAAAAATAGGCACCGAGCTACCTAATAATGTGACAATACGCAAAATAAAATCTAAAGGTGTGCCCGCAAATCGTGCACATAGCACACCAAAAATAATCCCTAAGCTGGCACCAAAAAAGAGGGCAATAGTGGCTAATTCCAGTGTAGCAGGAAAAGTTGAAAGCAAATCATCAAATACAGGCTGTCCTGTCGATGTCGCAGTACCAAAATCACCTTGTATTAAGGCTCCCACATAATGAAAAAATTGGAGATAAATAGGTTGGTCTAACCCTAATTCATGTTTAACCTGATTATAAGTTTCAATACTGGCATGATCGCCAACAATTTGTAAGACAGGATCAACAGGTGAAAATGCAGAAAGTGTAAAGGTAATAATCAGCAATCCCAAAAGCGTCAGTATGAGAGTCAAAATACCTTGAGCCAAGGTTGCTAATTTTTCTTTTAGACGTGAGGAGGAATTTATCACAGTCGTCATACAGCTTAGCCTAATGAAATGATAAAAAAGAGACCACTCGCCATATTGCTAACGTTCTAATAGCGATATAACGAGTGGCTTGATTTAAAAATTATTTAGTCACTTTATCATAATAGACCATGTCAGCATTTAAGCCTTGGGCATAGCCATTTACATTATCACGTAACACGATTTGATTTTTGCCTTGATCAATAAAGACATAAGGCGAGCTACGCTGTAACTCTTTTTGCATATCGGTATAAAGTGATTGACGTTTAGTTTTATCGGCTTCATTAAGTGCTGCTAATGTTTGTTTGCTGATATCAGGAATTTGCCAGCCATTTAACCAAGCAACAGTATTAGATTGACCATCGTTATAGGCAAATGCGCTCGCGTTTGAATGTGCATCAAAATAATCTGGTATCCAAAAGCGAATCGCTGCTTGATGCTGTTTAGCGCGAACACGGCTATACACTTGGCTTCCAGCTGCAGGAAGTAAATCCACTTTTACATTGGCTTGAGCAAAACTCGCCTGTATTGATTGTGCAACAGTGATATAAGGCACTTTATTTTCGACATCAAGCGTAAAATGCGCATTTTCAATACCAGCTTTAGTAAGAATGGCCTTGGCTTTTTCAGGATCAAACGTAAATGGATTATCTTTTAATGCACCTGGTAAACCCACAGGTAAAAAGCTTTGGTGGATAAAATATTGTCCACGCATCAAATCTTCTGTAATACCTTTATAGTCGACAAGATAACGAGCAGCTTCCCAAAATGCAGGCTCTTTTAATACAGCGTTACCACTTGCTGTATTAAACGCCATATACACTTGCTCAGCAGAAGGGATATCTAAAATTTTGACGCCTGCTTTTCCTGCTAAAGCGGCAACTTGGTCTGTTCCTAATTCACGGGCGATATCAGCATCACCTTTTTCAATAAGAAGACGGCGTGAAGCAGGGTCTGGTACATTTTTTATAATGACATTAGGAGTTTTAGGTGCGCCAGTAGGAGAAAGCGGATTTGCCTCTAACACAATGGCTTGACGTGGCTGATAAGTACGCATTTTATAAGCACCACTTCCTGCTGAATGCATTTTCAGCCAACCATTACCAAAGTCATTATTTTTGATATGTTGAGACACTAATTTTTCATCAACAATAGACGCGATAGGGGTTGAGAGAATATTTAACACCACATCAGGGCTAACATCTGCTGTCCAGCGGACTTCAAACTCATCATTACTGACTTTTTTTAATAATGAGTCGATGTTATCTGTTTTCCAACCTAACACATTTAAAATAAAGGCTGGCGATTTGTTCATCTTAATTGCACGTTGATAAGAAAAGAGAATATCTTCAGGGCGAACAGGAGAGCCAGAGGCAAATTTTGCATCCGGTTTTATTTTAAAGATGATAGATTTTTGTTTAGGGTCTGCTTTCCAGCTTTCTACTAAAATAGGTTCATTAATTTCTGGGTTTTCACGATTAGGCTGAACAATACGCTGATAAAGGCTAGGTACGGTCTGAATACTTGATAATTCATTACTTTCAGCAGGATCAAGGCTAACAAGATCATCAAGGCCTTGTACCACAATTAGTGTATTGGCAGGTGTAGCTGCGAGTACAGGAACAGAAAGTGCACTAACCACTAATAACGATAATAATTTTGCTTTCATAGAATGCTCCCTGAAAAAGGTATTACTAAATTCTTATGTCAATAACTTATTATTTATTACTTTGTGAACTTAACATAGGTAAAACCCAGTGAATGCGCAAAGTTTTTATTACGCTTACATATAACACTTAGTTATAACAAAATGATATTAATTGTAGTATAGGAATAATTGCTTGCCAAAAAAGACTTTTCATATACCACTTTAGTAGTAAATATATTTAATAAAATTGACTATTAAGGTGTAGTAGCTGAATTGATTAAGCTCTGTTTGATATTCATCAATATATCTTATTAATGGTTTTGTATTTTAGCTTTAGATACCTTTAAATCTGAGGCAAAAATGAGCAAAAAAACAGTAGCGATTATCGGTAACGGGATGGTAGGTCACCGTTATATCGAAGAGCTGATTGATAAAGGCGGAAATGAAGAGTACCACATTATCGTCTTTTGCGAAGAACCTCGTGTTGCATATGACAGGGTTCATCTCTCTTCTTATTTCTCTCATCATACGGCTGAAGAACTCTCTTTAGTAAAAGAGGGATATTACGAAAAACACCAAGTCGATGTATTAGTCGGTGAACGCGTTATCACTATCAATCGTGAAGAAAAATTGGTGCATACCAATACAGGTCGTTGTGTTAATTACGATAAATTAATTATGGCAACGGGATCTTATCCGTGGATACCGCCAATCAAAGGAAGTAACTCGCCTGATTGTTTTGTTTATCGAACCATTGAAGATTTAAATGCAATTGAAGCTTGCGCCCGTGTTAGTCGCAAAGGTGCTGTTATTGGTGGTGGATTATTAGGACTTGAAGCCGCTGGCGCATTAAAAACCTTAGGTATTGAAACTCACGTTATCGAATTTGCACCTAACTTAATGGCAGAACAACTTGATACATTAGGTGGAGAGCAATTAAAACGTAAAATAGAACAAATGGGCGTTAAAGTTCATACCTCTAAAAATACCTTAGAGATTCTATCAACGGGAACTGAAGCGCGTAAAACACTTGAGTTTGCCGATGGTACTTCGCTTGAAGTTGACTTTATTGTATTTTCAACAGGCATACGACCTAAAGATAAATTAGCGCGTCAATGTAGCCTCGACATTGCACAACGTGGCGGTATTGTTATAAATGACCATTGCCAAACATCTGATCCTGATATTTATGCAATTGGTGAATGTGCTTCTTGGCATAATAAAGTCTTCGGACTCGTTGCACCTGGCTATAAAATGGCACAAGTTGCTGTTGATCACTTATTAGGTAATAACACACAATTCCAAGGTGCAGATTTAAGCGCTAAATTAAAATTATTAGGTGTTGATGTTGGTGGTATTGGTGATGCTCATGGTCACCAAGAAGGTTGTCGTAGCTATATTTATCTTGATGAAAGCAAAGAAATTTATAAACGACTTATTGTTAGTGAAGACAATAAATACTTGTTGGGTGCTGTATTAGTTGGTGATACCCAAGATTACGGTAATCTTCTTCAACTCACATTAAACACCATTGAATTACCAGAACATCCCGATACGCTAATTTTACCTGCTCATGCTGGTAGCAAACCTGCAATAGGTGTTGATTCACTCCCTGATACTGCTCAAATTTGCTCTTGTTTTGATGTGAGTAAAGGCGACATTATTAAAGCTGTTGAGGGTGGTTGTCATACTGTGGCTGCTATCAAAGCAGAAACAAAAGCAGGAACAGGCTGTGGTGGTTGTATTCCGCTAATCTCACAAGTTCTTAATGCTCAGTTAAGCAAACAAGGTATTGAAGTTAATCACCATCTTTGTGAGCATTTTCATTATTCTCGCCAAGAGCTTTATCACCTTATCCGTGTTGAAGGTTTAAAAACCTATGAAGATATTTTACAAAAACACGGTCATGGTTATGGCTGTGAAATTTGTAAACCGACAATCGGCTCTCTGCTTGCTTCTTGCTGGAATGATTATGTATTACGTGATGATTTAGTGCCATTACAAGATACCAATGACAATTTTCTCGCTAATATGCAAAAAGATGGCACTTACTCCATTATTCCTCGTTCTCCTGGTGGTGAAATTACACCCGCAGGTATGATTGCTATTGGTCAAATCGCACAAGAATACGATCTTTACACCAAAATTACCGGCTCACAGCGTATGGCGATGTTTGGTGCTCATAAACAAGACTTACCTGATATTTGGCAAAAGCTGATAGCTGCTGGATTTGAAACAGGGCATGCCTATGCAAAAGCATTGCGTATGGTAAAAACGTGTGTAGGAAGCAGCTGGTGTCGTTTTGGTGTGGGTGACAGTGTTGGTTTAGGTGTATCGCTAGAACATCGCTACAAAGGAATAAGAACACCACACAAAATGAAATTTGGGGTATCAGGTTGTACGCGTGAGTGTTCAGAAGCACAAGGTAAAGATGTCGGTATCATTGCGACAGATAAAGGCTGGAATCTTTATGTTGGTGGTAATGGTGGTATGAAACCGCGCCATGCTGATCTTCTTGCCGCTGATTTAGATGAAGAAACGCTAGTCCACTATATTGATCGTTTTATGATGTTTTATATTCGCACTGCCGATAAGTTACAACGTACCTCTGTTTGGTTAGAAAATCTAGAAGGCGGCATTGAATATCTCCGTGATGTCATTATCAACGATAAATTAAAATTAAATGCGCAATTAGAAAAAGAGCTTAAAGCAATACGTGAACGCTTTGCGTGTGAGTGGAAAGAAACAGTAGATGATGAACATGCTCGTAAACGCTTTGCTCACTTCGTCAATAATCCAATGCCAGATCCTAGTGTTCATATGGTGAAAGAACGTTTTCAACATCGCCCAGCACGTTTGCATGAGCGAATTGATATCAAAATGGTGACAGAGGAGGAACACTCATGAGCCAATGGACAGCTGTTTGTCAATTAGACGATATCACACCTCAAACAGGCGTGTGTGCACTGGTAGAACAAGAGCAAGTAGCTATTTTTCGTCCTTATAACGACGATCGTTTATATGCATTGAGCAATATTGATCCTTTTGCACAATCGAGTGTGTTATCAAGAGGATTAATCGCTGAATATGAAAATGAGTTATATATCGTAAGTCCTTTAAAAAAACAGCATTTTCGTTTAACTGACGGTCTTTGCCTTGAAGATGAGCAATTCTCAATAGCTCATTATCAAGTAAAAACAGAAGGTAAAACTGTGTATGTCCGTCTTAACGATTAATTAATGCTGTGGCATAGGAGAACGAATATGGATTATTTTCCAATATTCTGTCAGCTAAAAGATAAACCATGTTTATTAATTGGTGGCGGTGAAATAGCAGAACGAAAAGCGCGTTTATTAATGGATGCAGGAGCAATGCTTTACGTTGTTTCGCCTTCGTTTACATCGCAATTTTTAGAATGGCAAACAGAGCAAAAACTCATTTGCATTAATGAGGAATATCATCCTGATTATTTAGAAAATAAATGGTTGGTGATAGCTGCAACCGATGATGAAGCAGTGAATCAACATGTTTATCAAACTGCAACAGAAAAGCATATTTTCTGTAATGTTGTGGATTCACCAGAACAAGCAAGCTTTATCATGCCATCTGTTATTGATCGTTCTCCTCTTATGATTGCAATTTCATCAGGAGGCAAAGCCCCTGTATTAGCACGCATATTACGTGAGAAAATAGAGCAATTATTACCTAATTCATTAGGTACATTAGCGCAAATCGCAGGAAAATTAAGAGATAGAGTAAAGCAACGTTTTGTGTCAATGAGTGCAAGACGTTATTTCTGGGAGCAATTCTTTGAAGACAAAGCATTACAAACAGAAATAGAAGCTCAACGCGAAGCGAGAGTTGAGCAACGAATTGATGCGCTACTTTCAGAAACAACACAACCAGAAGGCAGTGTAACATTAGTGGGTGCAGGTCCTGGTGATGCAGGATTAATGACGATAAAAGGGCTACAACAGTGCCAACAAGCCGATGTCGTTGTATATGATAGATTAGTCTCTGATGATGTTATGGCGTTAGTTCGTAGAGATGCACAGCGTATTTATGTTGGCAAACGAGCCGGCTTCCACTGTGTCCCTCAAGACGAAATTAACCAAATATTGATAAAAGAAGCCCTAGCAGGAAAACGTGTTGTGAGATTAAAAGGCGGTGATCCTTTTATCTTTGGTCGAGGTAGTGAAGAGCTAGAGGCTTTAATTGAACACCAAGTGCCGTTTTCTGTTATTCCTGGTATCACTGCTGCATCAGGCTGTACAACGTATGCTGGCATTCCTTTAACTCATCGTGATTATGCGCAAAGTGTTCGTTTTATTACAGGGCATGGCAAAGAGCTAAATGATGCTCAATGGCAATGTATTGCAAAAGCAAATCAAACACTTGTTTTTTATATGGGATTAAACAAAGCGAGTTATATTCAAGAAATGTTACTTAGCCAAAAAATGCGACCGTCTGTTCCTGTTGCTATTATTGAAAAAGGCACACTGCCAACACAAAAAGTGGTGATAGGACAATTAGGCCAACTTGCAGAAATGGCAAAACATAGAGAAAGTCCATCTCTTATTATTGTTGGTGAAGTTGTCAGCCTAAATGAAAAATTACGTTGGTTTCAATCAAACTCAATAAATTAGTCATTTTTCTACGATAATGTTTTGACAAAATGATTTTAAATTAATCCCAGTATTGAATAACAATACTGGGATTTTTTGTCTAACTTAAAGAAATAAAAAGAAAATGAGTGTTATTTTTATTATCATTTAAACATTTATAAGTAAAATTAAAAATAATGAATAAAGATGTTTATTTAATATGCTAAATATAATGTTCTCTACTATTTCATTTTATTTTAGAAACGGTTTCTTTCATTTTTCAGATGATTTTAGACATCATTTTTTTACAATTACCACATAACAAAGTTCTGCATATCAGATAAAAAACATCCCAAATATATTAATTCTGTGAGCTAGGTAGGTTTTCTATCTATAAAAGTTGCGCAATGTTAAATAAATGTTTATTTGTTGTTTTTACTTGTTACGTTATATTTTTTGAAATTGAAGAAGGTAGTGCCTTTCTGGTCTAAACAAAGTTAATATATAAGAATACTAGACTGATTGACAAAAGTTACGATAAGTGTAAAAAATATCAGTGTTACACTTATTTTATCTAATAAATATCTTAATAAGAACGAGATGAGAAATTATCCACTAGAATTTAAATATTATTCATATTGTGATTAATACAGCCCCACTATAAATACGCATTTATCAGGAGAGGTACTAATGAAAAATAAGGTGATATCAACCAAGATATTAACTGCGAGCATTATTTCACTTGCATTCACTTCTTTTTTTTCTAATGCAGTTACACCTCCTGATGGCACTATTCTTGCCAAACAGCAAAATATTGTCATTAATAATGGTACTGAGGTTTCATCACTCGATCCGCATAAAGTTGAAGGCGTGCCAGAAAGCAATATTATTCTTAATGTGCTAGAGGGTTTAGTCTACATTGGCGCTGATGGTGAAAATAAACCTGGGGTTGCTGAGCGTTGGGATACGGATGATAATAAAATATGGACTTTCTATTTACGTAAAGATGCGAAATGGAGTGATGGTTCGCCTGTTACCGCTAATGATTTTGTTTATAGCTGGCGTCGCTTAGTTGATCCTCAAACCGGTTCACCTTATGCCAGTTATCTTGAATATGCTTATGTTGAAAATGTTGCAGATATTCTTACTGGTAAAAAAAAGCCAGATACACTCGGTGTGAAAGCCATTGATGCACATACATTCCAAGTAAAACTTACCCAACCTGTCCCTTATTTAATTAATATGCTTAATCACACTTCATTAAAGCCTGTGAAAAAAGAGGTTATTGAACAATACGGCATTAATTGGACACGACCTGAACATTTTATTGGTAATGGTGCTTATACGCTTGATAAATGGGTAGTAAATGAAAAGTTAACATTAAAGCGCAACCCACTGTATTGGGATAATAAAAATACCATTATTGATCAAGCAACTTTCTTACCTATTAATTCAGAAACAAGTGATATTAATCGCTATCGTAGTGGTGAAATACAGATTACCAATAGCGCAATACCACCAATTTTGTATAAAAAGATGAAACAAGAGCAACCTGAGAATTTGCATGTTACACCTTATTTATGCACCTTTTTCTATGAATTAAATAATAAACGCGCGCCTTTTGATGATGCTCGTGTGCGAGAAGCGGTTAAATTAAGTTTAGACAGGAACATTATCGCTGAAAAAATAATGGGACAAGGACAAATACCCGCTTATTCATTTACACCTTCATTTATTAATAACGGTCATTTTAAAGCGCCTGAATGGGCTAGCTGGACACAAGAACAACGTAATGAAAAAGCACGTCAATTATTAAAAGAAGCAGGATTTGATAATAATAATCCGCTTGCTTTTACGCTTCTCTACAACACGTCTGATCAAAATAAGCAACAGGCTATTGCTGCAGCTTCAATGTGGAAGAAAAACATTGGCGCTGACGTTACGTTACAAAATCAAGAATGGAAAACAGCATTAGAAAGTCGCAACCAAGGTAACTATCAGGTCGCAAGAGCGACATGGTGTGCTGATTATAATGAGCCAACGTCATTCTTAAATTCATATTTATCTACAAGTAGTCTGAATACCATTTTTTATAATAATAGTGCTTATGATGAAGCGTTAAATAATGCGCTAATGGCTGTTGATGAAGGTGCTCGTCATCAACTCTATCAACGCGCAGAAGCGTTGCTAGATAAGGACTCCGGTATTGTTCCTGTTTATTATCGAGTGAGTGTCAGACTGGTTAGCCCAAAAGTAGGGGGATTTACAGGAAAAGACCCCTTTGATTATACGGACTTAAAACGCTATTTTATAAAAGCAGATAATTAAAAAATAATTTTTAAATATATTTTTGTAAAACAATATGTTGTATCAACGTTCCGATACACAGCACAAGCATCACAAAACGGTTGTAAAACAACCCGCTCACTAACTGGGAGTAATTTATAAGATGACAAATTTATCGAGAAAAAGTGCGCTCGCGATTGCAATCGGCGCAATCTTTGGATTATCCGCAATGGGCGCTAATGCAGCCGTTGTGCCTGACGGGGTTAAATTAGCAGAGAAGCAGCAATTAGTGCGTAATAATGGCTCTGAACCTCAATCACTTGATCCTCATAAAATCGAAGGTGTTCCTGAATCAGCCCTTGCTCGTGATCTTTTTGAAGGAATAACCATTGTTGGACCTGATGGTGAGATTTTACCGGGTTCAGCGACAAGCTGGGAAAATAAAGATTTCACAGTATGGACATTTAAAATTCGTGAAGATGCAAAATGGTCTGATGGCTCGCCTGTCACTGCGCAAGACTTCGTCTATAGCTGGCAACGTTTAGCGGATCCTAATACTGCATCACCTTATGAAAGCTACTTACAATATGCACATATTGTGAATATTGACGATATTATTGCAGGTAAGAAAAAACCATCTGAATTAGGTGTTAAAGCAATTGATGACCATACTCTTGAAGTTACGCTTTCAGAAGCGGTGCCTTATTTACCAAAACTGATTGCTCACTCCTCAATGTCACCTGTTAACCAAAAAGTGATTGAGAAATTTGGTGAAAAATGGACTCAACCTGCGAATTTTGTGGGTAATGGTGCTTATAATCTAAAAAATTGGACGGTTAATGAACGTATTGAATTAGAACGTAGCCCAACCTATTGGGATAATAAAAAAACGGTTATTGATAAAGTCACTTATCTACCAATTTCTTCTGAAGTCACCGATGTTAACCGCTATCGTGCTGGTGAAATCGACATGACTTATAGCAACTTGCCTATTGAGCTATTCCAAAAACTAAAAAAAGAAATTCCTGATGAATTACGCATCAGCCCATATCTATGTACTTATTATTATGAAATTAATAATGAAAAAGCGCCTTTCAACGATCCTCGTGTTCGCGAAGCCTTAAAACTATCGATGGATAGAGATATCATTACTTATAAAGTAAAAAACCAAGGTGATATTCCTGCATACGGTTTCACTCCACCATTTACTGATGGTATTAAAGAAACGAAACCTGAATGGTTTACGGCTTTATCGCAAGAGCAACGCAACGAAAAAGCCCGACAATTGTTAGAAGAAGCAGGTTATAACAAATCAAATCCACTGAAATTCAAGTTACTGTATAACACATCAGATCTGCATAAAAAGGTCGCTATCGCTGCTTCCTCACTTTGGAAGAAAAACTTAGGTGCTGAAGTCTCTCTTGAAAACCAAGAATGGAAAACATTCTTAGATACACGTCACCAAGGCTCTTATGATGTAGCGCGTGCAGGCTGGTGTGCTGATTATAACGAACCTTCTTCTTTCCTTAACATGATGCTGTCAAATAGTAGTAATAATACAGTTCACTATAAAAACCCACAATTTGATGCATTGATGAAAGAATCACTACGTGTGAAAACCGATGATGAACGTGCTGCGATTTATCAAAAAGCAGAAGAAGCCTTAGATAAAGACTCAGCTATTGTTCCACTTTACTATTATGTCAATACCCGTTTAGTTAAACCTTATGTTGGTGGTTATTCAGGTAAAGATCCATTGGATAATTTACATACTAAAGATCTGTACATTATTGCTAATTAATCGGGCGAGGCCTTGTCTTTTATTGATAAGACAGGGCCTTTTTATCGTCACGCCTGAATAGGTTTGTGCTATAGGAACGGGCAATGTTCAAATTTATATTTCGTCGTGTTTTAGAAGCTATACCGACACTTTTTATTCTTATAACGATTTCGTTTTTTATGATGCGTTTAGCACCAGGTAGTCCATTCACAGGTGAACGAAAATTGCCACCTGAAGTTATGGCAAATATTGAAGCTAAATATCACTTAAACGATCCTATCTATAAACAATATTTCGATTATCTCATTCAATTATCGAAAGGGGATTTAGGGCCTTCATTTAAATATAAAGACTACAGCGTCAATACATTAGTGAGTAAAGCCTTTCCTGTTTCTGCTAAATTAGGGCTTTCTGCCTTTGTCTTTGCGGTGTTATTAGGTGTAGGAGCTGGTGTTATTGCTGCACTAAATCAAAATACCAAATGGGATTATACCGTCATGACCTTTGCCATGACGGGGGTTGTCATACCTAGTTTTGTTGTTGCGCCATTATTAGTCCTTATTTTTGCGATTAGCTTACATTGGTTACCTGCTGGTGGTTGGAATGGTGGACAAATTCAATACATGTTATTACCCATGATTGCATTATCGCTTTCTTATATCGCCAGTATTTCACGTATCACACGTAGCTCAATGATTGAAGTATTACATTCAAACTTTATAAGAACGGCAAAAGCGAAAGGTTTGCCGATGAAAAGAATAGTATTACGTCATGCCTTAAAACCAGCACTATTACCTGTTATTTCTTATATGGGACCTGCATTTGTAGGGATCATTACAGGTTCAATGGTCATTGAAACTATCTTCGGATTACCGGGTATAGGACAACTCTTCGTTAATGGCGCATTAAACCGCGACTACTCTCTCGTATTAAGCCTAACCATTATCGTTGGTGCATTAACCATTTTATTTAATGCCATTGTTGATATTTTATACGCTGTTATCGATCCGAAAATTCGTTACTAAATAAGACTGGAGCACGTTATGTTATCACTGAAGGAAAATAGCGAAGCTCTGGGGAATTTCTCGGAGCAACTCGATATTGAAGGCCGTAGTTTATGGCAAGATGCACGCCGTCGTTTTATGCATAATAAAGCAGCAATTACGAGCTTAGTACTACTCTTTTTTATCTTTTTATTTGTTGTTTTTGCCCCTATGTTATCGCCTTTCGTCTATGACGATACAGATTGGGACATGATGTCAATGGCGCCTGATTTTGCTTCTTCGCACTTTTTTGGAACTGACTCATCAGGTCGAGACTTACTTGTTCGTGTTGCTATCGGTGGACGTATTTCATTGATGGTAGGAATTGCCGCTGCATTTGTTGCCGTAATCGTAGGTACACTTTATGGTGCAATGGCGGGATATATTGGTGGACGTGTTGACTCTGTCATGATGCGTTTATTAGAGATCTTAAACTCTTTCCCATTCATGTTCTTTGTTATCTTACTCGTGACCTTTTTTGGTCAAAATATTCTCCTTATCTTTGTTGCTATTGGTATGGTGTCTTGGCTTGATATGGCGCGTATTGTAAGAGGGCAAACGCTCAGTCTAAAACGCAAAGAATTTATTGAAGCCGCATTAGTCTGTGGTGTTTCATCACGAAATATCGTTTTAAAACATATTGTTCCTAATGTGTTAGGTGTTGTTGTGGTATATGCTTCATTACTTGTACCTAGTATGATTTTATTTGAATCTTTCTTAAGTTTCCTAGGGCTAGGTACACAAGAGCCTCTAAGTAGTTGGGGTGCATTACTCAGTGATGGTGCTAACTCAATGGAAGTTTCTCCTTGGTTATTACTTTTCCCTGCTTCATTTCTAGTTGTCACACTATTTTGCTTTAATTTTATTGGTGACGGCTTACGCGATGCACTAGACCCGAAAGATCGCTAAGGAGAACAACATGACAAACAAAGAACCGTTATTAAGTGTTAACGATCTCTCAGTGACCTTTGGTACACCTGATGGTGATGTAACAGCTGTTAATAAACTTAATTTTGAATTATCAGCAGGTGAAACATTAGGTATTGTCGGCGAATCAGGGTCAGGTAAATCGCAAACTGCGTTTGCATTGATGGGATTACTTGCCAAAAATGGTCGTACAGCAGGAAGCGCTCAATTTAATGGGCGTGAAATCCTCAATTTAAGTCAAAAACAACTCAATAAAATGCGCGCTGAAGAAATATCCATGATATTTCAAGATCCCATGACATCCTTAAATCCTTATATGAAAGTAGGAACACAGCTTATTGAAGTGCTTATGCTACACAAAGGAATGAATAAAAGTGATGCCTATGCAGAATCAGTGCGTATGCTAGATGCAGTAAAAATGCCAGAAGCACATAAAAGAATGGCGATGTATCCTCATGAATTTTCAGGTGGTATGAGACAACGTGTCATGATTGCAATGGCGCTTTTATGTCAACCTAAACTATTAATTGCTGATGAACCAACAACCGCGCTTGATGTCACGGTGCAAGCTCAAATCATGACTTTGCTTAACGAACTTAAGCATGAGTTTAATACGGCAATTATCATGATAACGCACGATCTTGGGGTAGTAGCGGGTATTTGCGATAAAGTATTAGTGATGTATGCAGGTCGCACTATGGAATACGGTAATGCACGTAATATCTTCTATCAACCAACGCATCCGTACTCAATTGGATTATTACAAGCAGTTCCTCGATTAGATGGTGAAGATGAGCGTTTAGCTACTATTCCTGGTAATCCGCCAAATCTACTGCGCTTACCTAAAGGTTGTCCATTTCAGCCACGCTGTCAGTACGCATTAGAAAAATGTCTAAGCTGTGAGCCTCAGTTAGAAAACTTTGCACAAGGGCGTTTAAGAGCCTGTTTTAGAGCGGTGGAGGAATTAGTATGACTCAGGCCACTTTACAAGATAGAAAGGTCATTCTTGAAGTTAATGATTTGAAAGTTTACTTCGATGTTCAAGATAATAAACAATGGTTTTGGCAACCGAAAAAAAGCCTAAAAGCGGTAGATGGCGTCACGCTACGCTTATACGAAGGTGAAACGCTTGGGGTTGTTGGTGAGTCAGGCTGTGGAAAATCAACTTTTGCTCGAGCAATTATTGGATTAGTAAAAGCATCAGGTGGCACGGTTTCATGGCTTGGTAATGATCTTTTGGGAATGGGGAATAAGCAATGGCGTGATATTCGTCAAGATATTCAAATGATTTTCCAAGACCCGCTTGCATCACTTAATCCAAGAATGACAATCGGCGATATTATTGCTGAACCGTTGAAAACATATCACCCAAAAATGAAGCATGTGCAGGTGATTGAAAAAGTAAAAGCAATGATGATGAGAGTCGGATTATTGCCAAACTTAATCAACCGATATCCTCATGAATTCTCAGGAGGACAATGTCAGCGCATTGGTATTGCACGCGCCTTAATTTTAGAACCTAAATTAGTTATTTGTGACGAACCTGTTTCGGCTCTCGATGTATCTATCCAAGCTCAGGTTGTGAATCTTTTAAAAGATATTCAACAAGAAATGGGATTATCACTAATTTTTATTGCGCACGATCTTGCTGTGGTAAAACATATTTCAGACAGGGTATTAGTGATGTATTTAGGGCATGCTGTGGAATTAGGAACGTATGATGAGGTTTATCATAATCCACTGCACCCTTATACAAAAGCATTGATGTCCGCAGTGCCTATTCCTGATCCTGACAAAGAACGTGATAAACATATCGAATTATTAGAAGGGGAGTTACCTTCACCTATTAATCCGCCTTCAGGGTGTATATTTCGTACACGTTGTCCGATGGCCGATAAAGAATGTGCCAAGACACGTCCTTTATTGGAAGGAAGTTTTAGACATGCGGTTTCTTGCTTAAAAGTTGATCCTCTTTAATCGATATCAAATAAAGTATTAGTTATTCATTTTAAAATGCCTGATTAATCTCAGGTATTTTTTTTGCATGAAATTTATTAAGTAATATTTCTAGCATATTATCTTTTATTTTGACTTTGGGTAAATATAAATAAGTATATATAACTATCTTAATAAGACAATCCAAAAGAGACTTATTCATAATTAGATGTTGTTATACATAATTGATACTTTCCTTACACTTAAAAAGAGTAATTATTCCCTAATATATAATATTAAAAAATAAGCTAATATTTGATTTTGGGAAAACCATAAAGTAAATTACTGCCAAAGAGTGATAAAAAAAGAAGATTTTATACAATGAATAAGATTTTATTAGATTATGAATATATCAATGAAAGAAAAATCTTTTGTTATTCTATTGGCTACGAAATTGTACTTCTCCGAAAACGTAATTTAATGACAGGGGCTGAATTAGCACAAAAACTAAATATATCTCAACAACAAATATCGCGTTATGAAAGAGGTGTAAGTAGAATTTCTGCAGATATGTTACTCCATATTTTAAGTATATTTAATGTTTCAGTTAACGATTTTTTTGAAAGAGTATCTAATCGAGTTGTCACATTAAAATATAAAATTAAATATGACAAAGACAATAAAGTTCCATTTTTAAATGTCGGGTTTTTAAAAGAAGTTTACGACGTTAAAAATTAAAATTAGATAGTTAAACTAGTTAATAATTATATTTACTCTTCATTTATTTTATAAAGTTATTTTATCTGAAATAGCTTTATAGAAGGAATTCTATTTTTCAAATTTTAATATTTAAAAATATATTTGAAATGGAATAAAAATACAATAAAAGTATTTTTTATTTTAAATAAAAAATAAAGTTATTTTAATAGCTTTAACGTTGTCTTTGTCATAT